>CAZPDU010000263.1:0-9951 GCA_964585405.1 uncultured Thermodesulfobacteriaceae bacterium
TTTCTACATATGCCAGTTGGTGGATACGCCAGGCTATTACCAGGGCCATACTCGACAAGACTCGTACTATACGTCTTCCAGTTCATTTTTTAGAACTGCGCAGTCAATTTTTCAAGGCCTTTTATGCCCTTCTTAAAGAACTTGGCAGGGAACCTATACCTGCAGAAATTTCGCAGCGAACCGGGCTTCCTTTGGAAAAAATACTGTCCATTCTGGAGGCCTCAAAGGAACCTGTCTCTTTAGAGACTCCGGTTGGAAATGAAGATAGTACCTTGGGGGACTTTATTGAAAACATGGATATTGTCTCTCCCTACGAAACAGTGCGGGAGAGAGAACTTACGGAACGAATTAAGGGTATCCTTGCTACCCTCAGCCCGAGGGAAGAAAAAATAATTCGCCTCCGTTTTGGAATAGGCGAAGACAGCGAATATACACTGGAAGAGATAGGAAAACGCTTCAACGTGTCACGCGAGCGCATTCGTCAGATAGAAAAGAAGGCCCTTAACAGGTTGAGACACTCGAGCCGTCGTGAGCGTCTGAAGTTTTTTCTTGGTTAAGGTCTATACGGATTTATTCTTGTCAATCGAGTTGATTATCAGGCCAGTCAAGATCTTCGGGGTAAAATAGGTTGATTTTTGAGGCATGATAAGTCCTGTATCAGCTACGTTGAGAACCTGATTAACTGTTGTAGGCCTCAGGAGAAAAAGTAAATCGTTTTCATTCAATGCATTAACAGCACTTGCTGCATCTATTGTGAATTTTATGGTCTTCCCCGCCTCCAGGCCCTGAGGATTAATTTTAAACACACCCTTAATAACAGACTCTTCCAGCAGCATTACATCGAGTTCCGATAACACAGGATGCAAGTGTGACAGCAGACTGTTTCGATCTGTTGACTTCTGCCACCAGATTTGTGCTATTTTTCTTTTTCCAAATATTATTCCGATACCTCGCCTCTGCGGTTTTTCATTAAGGCGCTGGATCAAATTACTGCATAACTGCACTGGTTCCAGATGTTTCATGTTAGAGATCGTGTCAACATCAAACAAATGAGAAGCTGAAGCCGTTATCTGTTCAGGATCCATTGCCTCTTTCAGACTGAGAACCCTGTGAACCGGAAGTACTGCCAGTCCGCTATCTTCAGCATCGACAAGATAAACCATTAGATAGTTATAAAGCTTTAAAGGATCTTTCCCATAAACATTTTGCATCTCGTTTCGATATTTAATGGCTGTAGCGTAACGGTGGTGACCGTCAGCTATATATAAAACCGTTTCCAGCAGACACTCATGAAGAGATTTTAGCCTGTCCTCATCAACTATCTCCCACAATTTATGCGTATTTCCAGCCTCGTCTTTTACAGTATAAAGTTCTTTTTTTTCAGACTCGGCCAAGATGGCAACTGCATCGGGGTTGTGGCGATACAGCATGAAAACTTGACTAAACTGGGCCTCCGTAGCCTGCAACAGACGAAATCGATCTTCCATAACCCTATCGAAGGTCCGTTCATGAGGACGCACAATTCGAGTTTCCCAATCCTCAACGCGCACCAATGCAACAAATCCTTTTCTGCATAAATTACCATTCGAAGTCGAAAAGCTGATGTCATACGGATATATGGCATGTCCATCTTTTTGCTCTAAAATCCTTTTTGATAGCCAGCTTTCAAATCTCCTTCTTGCGCAGGTATATTTGTCTATTTTATGTGTTTTGCTTAAATCCGGTTTGGATAGTTCCAAGGAAAAGATATTATAATGATTTCTAGATACAAGTCTGTCCCGTGTCTTATCATCAACTACGTCATAGGGTGGGGCTACCAGTTGGGCCATATCTCCGGCCCGATCGGTATTGTATCTTATCCCGCGAAAAGGTAATACGATTGCCATGTTAAACCTATCTCCAGTTTTTGGTTTTTTATGATTCGTTCATCCCATAAGGACTTCACCCCCTCGGGGCGAGCTTAAAAAAATCTCTGGCACGAATCTCACTGATTAGACCGCTTTATCCTCGGACGTCCGTGTGATCCGTATTTAAAATGGGAATCAGTCTATCAAATTAATAGATATTGAGCGAAGCCTTAGCTAATACGGTAAAGGCATATCGTCAAGCAGTAGTATTGGATTTCTCTGACAGGCGCCTTCTAATTTTGAATATTCGGTCTTCCGGGCCGAGTTTTTTATTATTCAATATATGCTTTAGAGATCTTTATCGTCAGCCTGCAGAAGATGATTTAAGGCATCTTCTAAGGAATATGTGGGTGGGAAGCATTCAAGCAAAAATTTTATCTCAAGTTCCCACTCATTTTTGCAAATTTGCAGCTGTTCTTGAATCATCTCAAACAAATGCTGCATGGAATCAAGCGGCCAGTTTGCAAATATCAAATAATCTAATCCCTTTCGATAAAGCGTGGCCTCGCAATTTACACCTGTATTTGTCTTAGAAAAGTCGTTTATGGATCGCTGTATTTTTTCACCGATTTCGTCCAATATTTGATCTGCTCTGAGATACCCCCATTTTCGGCTTATTTGTTTCAAGTTCTCAAAGCTGATAATGATTATAGAATACGGAAATCTATTTATACTAAGAGCGGGAATTTTATCTAATGTTAACAGACAACGGTAGTTATAAAAGCTGCACATAGGCTCCCTGAAATATGTAATCTGCCTGAAGAGTTCAAGGGAACTAATTTCGCTGCATTGATGCCTCGTTATAGTAAGAGGATTCCAGTCATACACGACCTCATCCAGAGCTGCCGTAATATCTGCGTCAAGTCTGCCTTCTTTCACCTCTTCTTTTAATATTTTCATGGCCTGACTACTTGACAGGGGAGATTTATAAGGCCGTTTCGCGATCAAGGCTTCATATGTGTCTGCCACTGATACTATTCTGACCATAGTACTTATATCATCCCCTTTCAGGCCCTTTGGATAACCGCTTCCATCCAGCCGTTCATGGTGTTTAAGTACTATTTCGATTACTCTGTCATCATGATAGCGAGAATCAAGATACCTTGCCCCGATAGTCGGGTGCATACTCATGATTTTTCTATCGATATTATTAAAACGGCCTGGTTTTAAGAGTATATTGTCAGGTATCGCAATTTTCCCAATATCATGTATGAGACAACCTATACCCAGGACTTCCATTTCTTCTGATGACAACCCCTGTAAGAGACCTATTCCTCTGGATATGGCGGCGACCCTCAAACTGTGTTCCAAACTATAGGGATCACGACTGCCCAGCATCTCTCCCATTACATCGAACAGATCCCTGATCAGGGTCTGATGTCCTTCTTCCAGTGCCATTACCTGATTAATTGCTGCCAATCTGACAAATATCTGTTCAGGATGACAGGGCTTGACCATATAATCATTAGCACCCGCCTGAAGTGCATTAATCATGGTCTGTCTGTCTTTGATCCCGCTTAGCACAATAGAATACACCTTGGGCCTTGCCAATTTTTTTACTTCTTCCAAAAGCTCCTGACCGCCGAATTTCGGCATATATAAATCAGTGATAAGGAGACGGATTGTATCGTCTTCTCTTAAGATAGAAAGGGCCTCCCTGCCATCTGCAACACCAGTGGCATTTAGCCCCCATTCAGAAAGGTGGGCAAGCAGCAGTTTTCTTTCCTGCGCTTCATCTTCTGCTACCAGTACACCGTATTTTCTGAGAGCAGGAAGTTCACCAGCAGTAGTGATGGAAAAGTCTGTAGAATTATTGTACAAGGGTCCTGTCAACCTGACTCGTTCTTAATATAAGTGTTCATACATAGTAATGATGCCTGTTTCTTTTATCGGATGATATGGATCGGGACTGAACAATGAAGATTTGATTCCGCATGGAAAACACTGTCAATCTGAGAAATTGCTTCGGCCTTTCAATCAATTGGCGTCTATGATAATTGCCTCTCATTCCTGAACAATTTAGTGCCTTGCATCTCTTACTGTTTGGGCTTAATAATGTTCGAAACTTTTTTGGTGTAATCGAAAAATAGAAACCACGGAAAAACCGATGAATGGAAAACATCAGGATTTTAATCGAAACAGGTTACAGGGAAATTTATGGCTGAAAAAATAGATGATATTACAGTTAATTATGAAGATGAATCCGGGAAACAACTGGTCAAGGAACTCGACAAGGTAATACTGTCCAGAGGTAGCTGGACTACTATAGTGTTCATGTATCAGGATAGAGATCGCCAGACTGACCAATTCGGAGATCCGAAAGTCACGATCCGCCGGTATAAAAAATCCGGTAATCAATTCCGGCAACAGAGCAAATTTAATATCTCCAGTAAAAAACAAGCTCTTCAGATTGCTGATATTTTAACCAAGTGGTTTGCAGAATAGAAATGGATGCATGACAAGGCGACGTGATTTTTGATAATAAACCTTATACACTTGACCGAATCGTACGAATCAGCATAACAGCCGGTTTATTATGGGGATTGGTTTGGCTCCTGGATTATCTGAGTGCCGTCCTGATCCCCTTTGCCGTGGCCCTTCTCTTAGCTTACCTGATTAATCCTTTCGTTCTTGTAATTCAAAAGAAAGTCCCTAACCGTATTTTGGCTGTATTCATAAGTCTGTTTTTCCTAATGGCTTCAGTAGCACTTCTGGGCTGGCTACTCATTCCCATTATAGTTGCTGACCTGGCAAATATGGGCCGGATTGTGACTGATTTTGTCAATGATTCTGACCTGGCTGAAAGGGCGGCCAATCGGCTACCGCCTCATATCTGGGAGGCAATCAAGGAATTTTTAGTATCAGACCAGGTTCGGAATTTTTTTAAGACTGATAATTTCTGGGAACTTTTCGAATCCCTTGTACGCAAGGCCCTGCCGGGTGCCTGGGGACTTTTAACGGGCACTGCAAGTTTTATTATGGGCCTGGTCGGACTGGCCATAATCATTCTATACCTGATCTTTTTGCTTCTGGATTACGAAAAGCTCAAAAAACTCTGGAAGGACATGCTGCCGACTAATTACCAGGGGCCTGTCATGGCTGTGGCTAGAGATTTTCAGCTGGCCATGAGCCGTTATTTCCGAGGTCAGGCCGAAGTAGCCTCCATTGTCGGAATATTATTCTCTATTGGCTTCTGGATCATTGACCTGCCAATGGGTATCTTATTGGGCCTGACGCTCGGGATCCTGAATATGGTTCCCTACCTGCAGGTTGTCGGTCTTATTCCTGCTTTTTTGCTGGCCCTTGTCCACGCGGTGGAGACGGGAAACAGTTTCTGGCTGGTCCTGGGATTAACCGCTTCCATCTTTGTGGTAGTCCAGACCATTCAGGATACTATATTGGTCCCCAAGATTATGGGCCATGTGACAGGTTTAAGCCCGGTCATAATTCTATTATCCTTGTCCATCTGGGGTAAATTATTAGGATTTCTCGGTTTACTGATAGCTCTGCCAATGACTTGCCTGATTTTAGCCTATTATAAACGTTTTTTGGCCCATAAATCTCGGACTTCGTAACCGGGCTTTCTGGTAACTTTTTCTGGCGTTTGTAAAGGAAACGATATCCTGTGAACGATTTTTCTTATAAATTCAGCAAATTGGAAATTTGTGACCTTGACGATCTGGTTGCCCTTGAAAAAATCTGTTTCCCACATGTATGGACGGAACAGCAATTCTGGCTGTGCCTCAAGCAAAAAGAGTATTATATCTTTGGCCTGAAAAAGTCGGGAAACCTAGCTGCCTATATGTCTTTTCAACACATAATAGACGAAATGGAAATTCTCAAGCTGGCGGTCCATCCGACTCACAGGCGCAAAGGTATTGGTAAACGTCTTCTCTGGCTGGTGTTGCAAGATTGCATGAATATGGGAATAAAAAAGGCCTATTTGGAGGTAAGGAGATCAAATACAGCGGCCCTTGCCCTGTATACTGGATTTGGCTTTGTTCAAACAGGGGTCAGAAAAGGGTACTATCCGGACAACAAAGAGGACGCCCTGCTTCTTTTTTTAAACCTGATTACACGGCAAAAAGACTGAAACAGAATTACGTTCAAAAAAACGGAATGCAAGATGAGAAATTTTCCATTAATAATAGGCATTTATTGCGATTTATCGGGACCTGTCTGACTGTGACGCACCAGCATGCTGAAAACTCAAATAAACTTGCGGTCTGATTTTTAACCAGATCAAACCCTGAAAGTCGGATGAGTTCTATTTTCCATATCAAAAATATCTTGGGCCCACGAAAAGGCTGCAGCAACTGCAGGAAATCCAGCGGTACTGATAAGCAGAACAAGGCTATGGCAGATCTCCTCTGGTGTTGACCCGGCCTGCAGCAATCTGCGAACATGTGAGTGGACTCCGCCTTCCGACCGGAGAGCTACACAAGCCGCAAGCTGAACCAGATGGCTAGTTTTTCCATCCAGGGGTCCTGCCTTGCGGGCCTGCACTCCAGCTGACTCGTATGCGCTGATTAAGTCCGGATACTTGTCTTTTAACCTTAAGAAATTTTGTGGATAATCGTTTTTCATTGGCAGTTCTCCTTACAGAATGTTTTACCCGGCAAGTGTCAGAAGGCCCATCTTCAGCAAACAATCGGGCATGAGTTTTTTTATTCTTTAATTTTTCACTCACTATTCCAGGGTGACGAATCCAGCAGCAGGAACCGTAAGCAAAATCGACTTCCCGTTTTTCTCCTCCACAACTACCTCTGTATTTAGCTGCTCCTTATCGGTAGAGTAAATGCATTTCAGCTTATCACCGGCTTTGTGCAAGGAGTTATCTATCGTTACCCAGGCTGTTTTCAGATTAAAATAGTCTGTATTGATGGCCAGTATTATCTCTTTGTTATTGAAAATTCGAGACCAGCAAACGATCGAGCGCATCACATTTCCAATCATGTGGGGTATACCAAAATTTATTCCGTCCTCAGAGATTGGGCGTAAATACTGGCGTCCCCGGCGTAAGGCGATCCTGTCTTTTCTGATACTGAGAATCTTTGCCAATTCTTTATATACTTCTCCTTCTTCATTGAAGAAGTGTCGTCCCTTGCTTTCAAATGCACCAAAATCGCCTCCGAACATGGTTTCCCGCAGAAAGCGGTCGTTATTACCGTGGCCGTTGAAAAACTGTTCGGTACCGTAATAGATACACGGGATGCCTATTGTAAGCACATTGAGGGCCAAAACATTCAACAACACCCAGTAATTTTCTTGTCCTGGAACTTCATCATGGCAAAAGCGGGCCTTGTGATTGCCTTTGCGTATCTGATCATGATCGTCAAAAGTGGTCACAATCCGGTTCTTGAACCAGACATGTGACTCCTTTTGTACAAGGAGTGAATTTCTAAACAGGTCGAAATATTCACAGGGATTCCGATACCCCTTAACCAGATATTCCAGCTTATCCGGGATATCATTTATGCCCAGAGCAGCGTTGAGACCCGTCTCTTCCAGCGTCTCAAACGCCGCTTTCCTTCCACCGGTGATCTCGCCTATCAAGTAAAAATTTTCCTTACCGATGCTCTGAGCGAACTCATGGATAACGGAAGTAAAAATACGGGTAGCACCAAGGTCCATGTGCTTGACTGTGTCAACGCGGAATCCATCAATATCGGCAAAGGCTATCCAAAATTTATAGACCTCACAGAGGGAGAAAAACGCATAAGACGGTTGAAAATCGTCAATGCCTCCATAACCAAGATTCATATTTTTCAGACTGCAAAAATCTCCTTCCAGATACTCTGGATAGAATTCCCAGTTATTGATGCGTCCTTTTCGTGTGAAAGTATTCGATTCCTGGAATTCACAGGGCCAAACCGCACCATCCGGCCAGGAAGAGGGATTTATCTGCAGGTCTACAGACCCGAACGGAATGACCGGGCTTCCTTCTCTATCTTTAAATCCTTTGACATTATAAAGATTTCCATCCCAACGTGGATCACAGATCTGAGTACCTGCCACTTCTTTGCAATCATAACGGTCGGCATCATATTCAAAAACATCACCGGTATGGTTCAGGATAATATCCAGAATTACATATATGCCATGATCATGGGCGGTTTTTACCATTCTTTTCAGATCTTCGCGGGTTCCGAAATGAGGATCTACATCAAGAAAATTCTGAATGCCATAGCCATGGTATGTTTCCTCAAATGCCACCTGTTTAAAAATGGGACTTACCCAGATAGCGGTCACACCAAGACGTTTCAAATAGCCGATCTTGCTTTCAAGCCCTTTCAGAGTACCACCGGCAAATTTACCACCTGCATTAAACCAAACTTCCCTGTCCTCTGATGTTTTAGTGGCATTGCCACTGTCCTCATTGCCGTAAAGAGGGGTGTTACCACCGGAAACAAGGTTACCCTCATTGTCTGTATATCCATTTTCATTTCCGTCCGAGAACCTGTCCAGCATAAGAAAATAGAGCACCTGATCCTCCCATGCCGTAGGGGAAGGGAAAAAATCACGATTGCACAATGTCTCAAATCCCAGCTCAGTCAGCCTTTTTTCTGTCATTTTGCCGCCCTCCTTATCATGAGGTAAAGGGAATGGGTTCGATGCAAACCGGATGGCTTTCTCCTTAAACATTTATGGAAAAGGATTCACCTTTGAATAATGTCATTTCACATATCGTGAACAAAGGATTGCTATATTCATCGTGCATACGAAAAAGACTGCTGTCAATGTTTCAACTGATTTTTTGTGGTATAGCTTTTTTGAGGAGTGGGAGCTATTCAAGCAGTTATTTTGCAATTAATTTAGGCTTTTAGCTGTTAGCTATTAGCGTTTAGCTTTGAAAAATCAAGGTATTATGTTAATTAGAAATAATACTCACGGGGTGAAAGTTTGTAATGGCAAAGGTACTGAAATCGTCAAAACTAATGACTATCTGCTAAGTGCTAATCGCTCAAATTCACTATTCATGATAGAAGATTCGTGCTATGGACTCGGGCAGGGAGATTTTCAATGCGCCTTGATGACAGACTTATAGGTGAGTGGACAACAGACGGCAAGATAAATTTCCATGAACACATCTCAAGCGTCAGAAAAGAAGCTTCGAATTGGCTTGAAGGCATAGATAAGAATGGCATAGAGCATTCAAGAAGACTGGAAGGTTACCTGGACTGCCTCATTCCGGACAAGTTCAAGAAAAAGCTCAAGCCCGCCGAGGTATTTATCCTCCTCTATGCTGTCTATCTGCATGACATCGGCTACAGGAATGAGCAAGGGCCGATAGAATCCCGCGATCATCCCTTAAGAAGCAGGAAGTATATATTAAAAGACCCCAGGAAATACCTCTTTGACCGATTTCCTTCCATGAATGAAGGAGAAGCGCCTTTGGCAGCACAGGCGGTAGCCGATGTTTGTTATGGACATGCGCCTGAATCGGTTTGTCCTCTTCGGGATATCCCGAACGGCTTCGGAGACTCATGTCTATGCAAGGAACCCCTTAACCTCCGGCGTCTTGCAGCACTGCTGAGACTCGCAGATGAAATGGACCAAGCCTATGTCCGCTTAGGGCACCTGAGGAATTATATTTCTCTACCTGAAATCAGCCCGGGTATAGTCAGAATGCACTGGAAGGGCAATCAGGATGTTGGGGAGGTCCTTGATGATCTGGTACAGAAAATTAACGAAACCCTGGAGCCTGTGAATGACTTGCTTGCTGAATGGGGCTTACCTGAAACAACCGTGGTATTGAAACCATTGGTGAAGAAAAAGCGGACAGACTACAAAAAATTCATCCCTAAATACTATATTCCATCAAAATGCGAAAATGAAAAAGGTGACAACAAGGGTCTTCTTCACGATTACGTCTTTAAATGGCTCGAAGATCCCGAACGCAAGCTCCTGGCAGTGCTCGGTGACTATGGCATCGGCAAGACCTCTTTTTGTTATAAATTTGCCGGTGATATGACCGGATCTGCATACATACCCGTTGTCGTCGAGCTTAAGACTGTGATGACAGAAGGGTGGCGCGAGGTTA
>CAZPDU010000264.1:0-3045 GCA_964585405.1 uncultured Thermodesulfobacteriaceae bacterium
TTGACCAGCGCCGCTTACGATGGTTTGCAGCCTGCTCCTGCAAGTCGGCTGCGAGGGGCCAAACCCTCATCTCTCATGCCGCCTTCTACGGCACACTGAAGTCCCAGGTACCTTAAGAAAAGGACTGGTCTCCCTGAAAAGGGCTACCGGCCCAATTTTTTCATTCATTCCAAAGCGGCATATCATGCTTCTGGCTATTTCCGTAGCCATTTCTAGGTCATTCTGTGCCCCGGAACTCACCTCTCCAAAAATTATTATTTCAGCGGCCCGCCCTCCAAGTGATACGCAGATCTTGTCCAGGAGTTCGCTTTGGGTTACGAGATAACGCTCTTCCTCGGGCAGCTGAAGTGTATAGCCAAGAGCTGCCTTTCCCCTGGGTATGATGGAGATCTTGGCAACCGGCGGGGCATTAGGACAATGAAATGCCACCAGGGCATGTCCTGCCTCATGATAGGCCACGCGTTTACGCTCCTTTTCTCCAAGACGTCTGCTTTTCCGCTCAGGACCGGCAAACACCTTTTCAACTGCCTCTTCAACGTGGGCCTGGGTGATCTGTTTTGAACCATGTCTTGCTGCAGCGAGCGCCGCTTCATTCATGATATTTGCGAGATCGGCTCCAGAAAACCCTGGGGTCCTTAGGGCGATGTTTTTAAGGTCTATGTCAGGGGCAAGGGGTTTATCGCGGGAGTGGACCCTAAGTATAGCCTCCCGGCCTCGCACGTCCGGGGCATCAAGTATTACCTGACGATCAAACCTGCCGGGGCGTAACAGGGCCGGATCAAGGACCTCCGGCCGGTTAGTTGCGGCGAGCAGGATTACCCCAAGGTTAGGTTCAAATCCGTCCATCTCGACCAAGAGCTGGTTCAGGGTCTGCTCTCTTTCTTCATGGCCTCCTCCCATCATTCCTCCGCCACGGAATTTTCCTATAGCGTCAAGCTCGTCAACAAAGATTATGCAGGGCGTGTTCTCCTTGGCCTGATTAAAGAGGTCCCTTACCCTTGCGGCCCCGACACCTACAAACATTTCGATGAATTCAGAGCCGGATATGCTGTAAAAGGGTACATGGGCCTCACCTGCCAAGGCCCTTGCAAGGAGGGTCTTTCCTGTGCCCGGAGGGCCAAGAAGAAGCACCCCTTTGGGGATTTTTGCCCCTAACTCCTCGAACTTCTTTGGCTCTTTCAAAAATTCCACTACTTCTTTCAACTCTTCTTTGGACTCATCACATCCGGCTACATCATCGAACCTTACACCGGTATCTTTCTCCATGGCAATTTTGGCCTTTGATTTGCCAAATGATAGAAGCCCTGCTCCAGGTCTTCCCATGCCCCTTATTAGCAAAAACCAAAGTCCGACCCAGAAAAGTATCGGCAGGATTGTACCCCAGAAAAGCTGGTCAAAAATACCTTTCTGTACCCCTGAATAATCAACCCCATTGGCATCCAGTTCTTCTACAAGCTTGGAATCATCAACTCTCACAGTACGAAAGAGAATAAGATTATTTTTTTGATCAATACGTTTTCGGAGCCGGGTAAAAAGCTCCTGGAGGGAAAGCTGTTTTTCTTTTCCTAGCAGTGCATTATCTGTGGCCTGTTCCTGCCTTAATTTCTGAAAATTCTCCTGTACTCTCTGAAGGCCGCCCACACGACCTGTATAAAGTATCCCTCTGATTTCTTCTTCATCCATGCGGACTTCAAAGATTCTTCCTTCTTTTAACATCTGTTTGAACCAGGCATAGGATATCTCTTTTGTCTGCATGTGAATCCACAGATTGGGCAGACTGAAAATAAGAATCAGCCCTACCATCCAATATATAGCGGAAAATATGAGTTTGCGGCGTCCTTTATCCATTAGCTATGGTCCGGAACCGATCAAAGAGGTGTTCAAAAAAGGTGAATTCAATTGCTTTTGCTAAACCATGTCTTTTTTGTCCTGCTATGGCTTTATTAGTGATCAAAATGCCTAACGTGCTCAGGCACGCTCCTGCATTCTTTCCTCATCAAACCCCGCACTCAGACAAAATTCTATTGGTTTTGCGATAAATTCTTAAAAAAGTATCATAAAATAGTACAAGCATAGTTCAGGCAGCCACTTTTAGTCGCCACCTGAACTATCCATCAGCTTCCTTTAGTCGTTCACAAAAATCAAACTAAAAATCGCTGTCTGCAAAAGACACCTTTATTTTGCCGAAGGTGTCTTGTCTTCTTCTGCTTTTTCCGTATCAAGGAGATCTTTGTTGACCCGTACCGGATATTTTGCCTTCAGTTTTTCAATGAGTGCACTTTGTAACTGTTGCTGTCTTTCTGTCTGGAGGGTCTGTCTTATCTGGGCCTGCACCTCTGCCAATGTTTTAATGTTGGCCGCCTTTTTCTCTTGGACTTCAATAATATGATATCCGAAGTTGGTCTTTACGGGGTCACTAAACTCACCCTGTTTTAGAGAAAAGGCTGCGGACTCGAATTCAGGTACCATGCGCCCTTTGGTGAAAAAGCCCAGATCGCCACCCCTGTCTTTGGAACCCGGGTCATCTGAATGCTTCTTTGCAAGCTCGGCAAAATTCTCACCCTTTTTCAGTTTTTCCTTAATGTCCTTGGCCCTTGATTCGGCTTCTTCCCATGCCTTCTCATCTGCCCCTTCCGGGACTTTAAGTAAAATATGACGGGCTTTAACGGACTCGGGCTCAATAAATTCATCTTTATGATCTTTATAATAAGTCTCAATCTCGTCGTCAGTGGTATCTACTTTGCCATCTAATTCCCTTTGCAAAAGTTCCTGAGCCAGAACGGCGTTCATAATATCTTCAATTTTGGACTTAACTGCAGGGTCCTGGTCCAGCTTTTGATTCCTTGCCTCTTGGGCTATGAGAGTGATATCGACCCATCTGTCCAGGAACTGCTCTTTCAACTCAGGATTTCTGAGCAAGGCCATCTGCAATTGCGGTGGTAAAGACTGGATCTGAGTCTCAAATTCTTCAAGCGTGAGACTATAGGACCCTACCTGTGCGAGAATATTTCCCTTTTCATCCGAGGCAAAGACGTCCCCGCAATG
>CAZPDU010000265.1:0-4637 GCA_964585405.1 uncultured Thermodesulfobacteriaceae bacterium
CCCAGCCGCAACACTCGCCGCATCCGCAATATGCCGTGACTTCCATGCGCCTCGAGTCTTTCGCAGCGCATCCCGAAACGATTAAACATAAAAGGAATAGGCAGGGTAACGTCCATTTCATTATTAATACCGTAACGACTAAAATATATTACTATCAACTTTATCAAGAAAGTCCTTCAGACCGTTCAGATAAATACTGCTCGATGTGATAAATCCTTCATTGTGACTTCCTGAAATTTCAAGAAAGGCCTTGGGATCATCAGCTGCATCAAATAGCTTGTGCGCATGCCTGAAAGGAACGATCCTGTCTTCTTGACTATGGACTATGAGGACCGGGCATTGAACTTCCCTGATGGCAGCCAGGGTATCATACTTGTATTTACAAAGCAGTTTTGCAGGCAAACACAAATATATCTCTCCGGCTAAATCCGAAGCGGAAGTAAAAGCAGATTCAACAATAAGGGCCTTGGGCGTATGTTCACGGGCTAACCATGATGCCACAGCACCTCCAAGCGATCGGCCGAAAATAATAATATCAAACGGGTCTAATCCCTCCTGCTCAATTAAATAGTTCCAGGCCCCTTGCGCATCAAGATAGCTGCCCTCTTCTGAAGGCATGCCTTCACTTGTCCCATAGCCCCGATAGTCAAATATGAAGATACTTAGTTGAAGACCATGAAATATATATATGGATTCAAGACGATGCGATATGTTGCCAGCGTTGCCATGGCAAAATATGAGCACGCCCCTTGGCGATTCAGCCGGGATAAACCAGCCTGAGAGCCTCATTCCATCAGGGGCTTTAAATGAAACGGATTTGTATGATAAACCGATTTGATCCGGTGTTGCGACTATCTCACTGGTGGGAAAATAGATGAGGCGTGATTGGGTAAAAAATAGAAAGGCAGTAAGGCCGATATAAATGGCAGCAATAAATACTGCGAACTGTAGAAGAATTTGCAACATATCCTTGACACTATAGAACTTTCCCTGAATTTATAAACAACAAGATATTGTATATCTGTGCATCTTATTTAATTTGCTTGATATTACGGGAATTTCCTTTTTTAACCGCCAGAAAATCGCTTTTTGCGTTTTGGGCTGAAAAGGCACTTCCCCAAGCAACATACACTAAATTTTTTAGCACCGCTGAAAGCCAGAGGTCAAGTTAATTTTCCATGTCTTGATGAATAGAGGCAAAATCTGTGTTCCGGTCCCTTTATGTAATTAGGCTGTTTGCAAGTGGTTTTTTTTTGCTTATACTTATTTATAATATGGTTATCTGTATATTTACGCCATATGGTTGATTTATAAAGGAGGCATCATGAAAGCTGTAAGCATTTTCAGACTGATGACGACCGGCCTTTTCATTATCCTCTTTCTTGCGATGCCGATGCCGGGTCAGTCGCAGGAAAACGGTCAGGAAGCGGAACCAAGTGTCTTTACCGATGAGGAGCTTGCCCAGATGCTGGCGCCTATAGCACTTTACCCCGATTCCCTTTTATCTCAGGTACTTATGGCCTCGACATATCCCATTGAAGTGATCGAAGCCGATCGATGGCTCAAGAAAAATAAAAAGCTGAAGGGCGACAGACTCGATGATGCACTGATAAATAGAGATTGGGATCCAAGCGTAAAATCACTCTGCCATTTCCCGTCGATCCTTGCTTTGATGAGTGAGAAGATTGCCGAAACTACCAGCCTGGGCAATGCCTTTCTGGCCCAGGAAGATGATGTTATGGAAGTCATCCAGAGGCTAAGAGCCGAGGCCTATGAGCAAGGCAATCTGACTTCCAATTCAAGACAGAAGATTATCAGGCAGGGGGAAATCGTCATTATAGAACCGGCAAGCCCCGATGTTGTTTATGTGCCCTATTATAATCCCAACTATGTCTATGGCCCATGGTGGTATCCTTCTTATCCACCTTATTACTGGGGGCCTTTTCCTGTAGTTGTCGGGGCTGGCATCTCCTTCTGGTCTGGTCCTTTTATCAACTTTTCCCTGATTTCATGGAGCTATTTTGACTGGCACCGTCGTTCCATTTACATAAACATAGACAAAAGGCCACGATTTTTCAGGCGGCACGATATGCATCCAAAGCCTGGTGCCTGGTATCATTCTCCCAGGCACAGGAGGGGTGTTGCCTATCGTGACAAGCCCACCGCACACAGATACGGCAAGTCCTTCAGCAGATCCAAAACCTTCAGGCGTGATATACGAGGTTTCCCCGAACGTCATAAGACCTTTGAAAAAGATATAAAATACAAAAGCAGGCCTCAGCGCCCTGCCGTTCAGGGATCCGGCATCGTCCGGGATCGAAGTGTAAACATCAAACAGGGCCCCAAACCATCGGCAGGGGTTGGACGGCAAGGTCATATAAGCAGAGAAAAAATTCCAAGAAGCGGAAGCAAAGTCCGGATGGAAAAGAGACCTGATATAAGTCGAGATAAGGTGTTCGGCAATATAGGTTATGGAGCACAAGATGGCAGATCCAGCAGGCGGGGTCATTTCAGCCGAGACGGCTATCAAGGGAGCTATAAGGGCAGAAGTCCATCAGTCCACCATGATCGTGGCCGCATAAGACGATAATTAAAATTAATTCATATGGAAGCATGTTCACTCAGAGAGGAATACAGATGATGTTACGACATAAATCATGTAAAGAAACAACCGAATGTTCGTATCCTTATCGGCCGGCGGTTCTCATGTTGATCGTTGCATTATACACTATCGGATTTTCATCAGCTATAGCGGTTGTTGTGGATCAGAAGGTCTTTATCTCTCCCCAGGAGGCTGTAAAGGCCTTGGTCGCCGCAGTGCAGGATAGTGACGATACGGAATTAATAGCCATTTTTGGTCCTGATTCGGAAGACCTTATCTTTTCAGGCGATAAAGTAGCTGATCAAAAGGACAGGGAGAATTTTCTTAATGCCTATAAAGAAAAGAACAGCCTCAGGCATGAAAGCGATGATAAGGCGGTACTTTATATAGGTAGCGGAGATTATGCCTTTCCTATACCCATTGTTCAGGAGAACAATGCCTGGTTTTTTGACACACAGGACGGCAAGGAGGAAATTCTCCTGAGGCGAATCGGTAGAAACGAGCTCCATACAATTGAGGTCTTGCATGCCTACACAGATGCCCAGCGGGAATATATGGCCATGCACCATAGCGTTTACGGCTGCCCTGAATTCGCTCAACGGTTGACCAGCAGCAAGGGCAAAAAAGACGGTCTTTATTGGGAAGCAAAAGAGGGTGAAGCAGAGAGTCCATTTGGCCCTCTGATTGCTGAGGCGGTAGAGTGTAAATATATAGGCAGTCTTGACACTGATAACCCCGAACCTTTTTATGGCTACTATTTCAAGATCCTTAAGGCCCAGGGAAAGCATGCCAACGGCGGCGCCTTTGACTATATAGTTAATGGCAGAATGATCATGGGGTTTGCACTTGTTGCGTATCCAGCCAAGTACGGTTCATCGGGTATTATGACCTTTATCGTTAACCAGGAGGGCAAGATCTACGAAAAAGATTTTGGCGATGAAACAACCAAAAAGGCAGCGGCAATGACCATGTTTGATCCTGACGACACCTGGAAGGAATACGATGAAGTAACCGAGCAGTAAAGTTTGGAAAGAAATTTTGCCCAGTGTCTAAAATTGACTAGTTTAGCTCTCAGTCATCAGTCTGGACAGGGATGCAATAACCCCCCTGGTCCGGTTTTCGACTTCCAGTAAATCCCCGGAGTTGGGCCGGCCCAAAATATTGCCCATACGTCCGTAAATATTCATGTCTGTATCATCGTGGAATTGACCAACGATATGCCATTGATCCAGAACCGTATACCCGAGATGCTCTAAAAATGAACGCAGCCACATCGTCATGGGAAGGGCCTCTGTTTCACCTATATGCGGCCCGGCATAAGTACAAAAGCAAATGCCGTATTTACCGGCTATCAGAGGGGATGAAGGCCTTATTTTCCCTTGATCGTTATAAGATCGAAGCCTGTTTTTTACGTAATCCATCATTTGTTTTGTGGGTAGCCAATAGATGACCGGGGAACCTAAAAAGATCAGATCATATTGGAAAAAATCAACATCGACCCTGGGGGTGAATTTTATAAAATCGATTTCTTTGATTGCACCTTTAAGTGTATCATGAATCCTTTGAGCGACTTTTTCCGTATTCCCGCCGATTGAATCATACAAGATCAGACTTTTCATTGTTATTCCTTTATAGGCTATTCAGGTGTATAGAGTGCCCAGGAGTAAGTGATACGGCAACTACCGTCCTGGACGGGGGGATTGACTTCCCAGGACTCCTCAATGATTTCAGGGCCGACGTTTTCCTTATGCTGTCCTCCTAAACCCTGGATAAATATACGTTCCACCCCGCCAAGCGTACCCCACTCTCCGCATTCTCCGCCACAGCATAAGATGGCCGTAATCCCTACAGGAGGTATGGAAGAATCGATCAGTATACCGTTTTCCCTGTCTGCGTTTACCCGAAGCAGGCTCCCTTTAGGCGGAATGAGCTCGCCCGGTGAGCCCGTACAATAGATTACTTCGGTGGGAGATGTCTGTTTACCACTGATACTGAGTGAATAGAGCTCGGTAAAGTCCACAGTGAAGTAGTCTTC
>CAZPDU010000266.1:0-7989 GCA_964585405.1 uncultured Thermodesulfobacteriaceae bacterium
TATCAGTATCGGTCTGTTTTGAAGAAGCCAGCTCAGGACCCTGGCAAGACTGAAAATAGCCATTAAAATACCTGAGCCGACGGCAACAAGGAAGCGCCATGAGACATGGTTAAAGGCATCACCCAGTCTTAAAGAAAAAAGCAATTTAAAAAAGACCAAATCAAAAGACCTGATAGACTCTATCAATTCTTTATAAATCCCAAGGATAAAGGCCATAGTACCGCCTGAAACCCCTGGAATCACATCTGAAGCACCCATGCAAAAGCCCTTGAGCGCTAATACAATGTAAGCCTTGAATGATCGATGAGTTCGAGCAGGATCCTTCATCACAGCTTCACATTGCCGGCATTTATTATTGCTTGTTTACACAAATTGATCCCAAAACCCCCTTTTCATTATGGCTAATTAGCGGTTTTTGACGATTTTTTCAAGAACGAACCACTCTTATATATGATTAATTCTTTGATAATATTAATAAATATTGAATAATTAAAAACAGGGATCAGATTTTTATGCCCTGAATCAGACACATTATAATACAGTACGCGTTATTTTATGCGTATTATTTATGTCTCTATCTCGTTATTTCGTGCGGGTGGGGCTCGGTTTTGCAATACATCACAGAAGGTCCTTTTGAACATTCGGCAGATAGCCAAAATTGCTGGATTTTTCATATGCCTCTTTACCTATTATGATAGGATGTTAAACTATGCCGCTCGGGTTTATCAAATAATCTTTGAAATTGTGAGCGGTCTCGCGAGAAATGTCACTGCCGGACAGTCCCGGAATGGGGGCAGGGCATGCAGTAATGACCCTGTAGCCAGAAGACCTGTTTTGTTATAATCTTTACCGACGCAGTGGATAAGGGATATTGATTCAATGTATTTGCAGAAAAAAGATATGATATCAAAGGTTTATGATCTAAAACCAGGACTTTTTTTGATCAAACTTTCAAGCTACCAGTGTCTTTGTTTTCAAATCTGAGATCCCAATTGGAAGACATTCATGGAGGCTAGTTATAATATCCTGGTGATTGATGATGACGCATTCATGCGGGATGCCTGCCAGCAGACCCTCGCCAGGCAGGGTCATAGCGTTATCCTGGCAAAGAGTGGTCATGAAGGCCTCGGTCTGCTCAAAAAACGGTCATTTGATATTATCCTTCTAGAAATGAACATGCCCGGCGAAGACGGGTTACTCGTCCTGGCCCAAATCAAGGATTTGGAACCTGAGACTATTGTCCTCATGATCTCAGAAAACGGCTCTATTGAAACCGCTGTTCAGGCCATAAAGCTTGGGGCATTTGACTTTATGGCAAAGCCCTTCACCCGTGATGAATTGCTTAAACGGGTGGACCAGGTACAGAGAAACCGCCAGCTAAACATTGAAAAACTTTATCTAAAGCAAAGTCGCAACCAGAAGATGGATGGCGCCAAAATCATCAGTAAAAGCCCTGCCGTGGAAAAAATCAAAGAGATGATATCCATGGTAGCCCCCACAGAGACAACGGTATTGCTTCAGGGAGAAAGTGGCACAGGTAAGGGACTTGTAGCCCGCAGGATCCACGAAATGAGCCGGAGACAAGCAGGTCCTTTTATATCGGTCGATTGCGGCTCCTTGGTGAGCACTATATTTGAGAGTGAACTTTTCGGCCATGTAAAAGGGTCCTTTACAGGTGCGGATAAAACCCAGTACGGAAAATTTGAGATGGCACAGAATGGGACACTGTTCTTTGATGAGATATCCAATATAAGTCTGGAAATCCAAGCCAAACTTTTAAAGGCGGTAGAAGAAAAGAGCATCTCCAAGGTAGGAGACCATAAGGTCGTCAACGCCGATGTCCGCCTTATATCAGCCACAAATCAGGATCTTGAAAAGGCAGTCGCCCAGGGACTCTTTCGTGAAGACCTGTTCTTTAGACTAAATGTAGTATCTATACACTTGCCGCCTTTGCGTGAGCGCAGGGAGGATATTCCCCTGCTGCTGCAACATTTCCTTAACAGATTTGGCAGGAGAGAAGGGAAAGTGATTGAGGGCCTGTCTCCCAATGCCATGAAGGCACTCGCAGAATATCATTGGCCGGGCAACGTCAGAGAATTGGAAAATACCGTGGAGAGACTTGTGGTCTTTGCACGAGACAAGATTATTACCACGCAGGATCTTGCCTATTCAAATACCGTGCTGTCGAGTCTGCCGGTTAAGGATACGCTTTGTCTCGAGGAAATGGAACGTCTACACATTATTAAAGTAATCGAACTTACAGAAGGAAACAAAACTCGTGCTGCCAGATTACTTGGTATTGACCGTAAGACACTCAGAATGAAAATGAAAAAATATCAGATTCCAGAGACTTAAATTAAAATCGCTAAAAAACTCCTGTCTTTCATGGATAATTAAAGGCCTCTGTGTTCGTAAAATAAACGTAAAAAAACCTGCCTGCAAGTGGAGCAAATCTCTCCACTCCGAGTAAAACATCCCCACTCTTCTATCCGGTCTTTTTTTGAATTATCTTGGCTTTTCCCCTTCGAAGTATCCAGTTTTATCTTTAAAATTCAGCTAGATATTCATCATTTATTCCTCATATAACCATTATGGTACGGAGATTGCTCCTGTATGTCCTGTCTGATCTAAAAAGCTTTCTTTCTATGGCTTTAACATAAATGGAGGATTCAATCGCTAGATTTATGAAATCAACGAGAGTGAGTGCAGAGTTAGAAAAAGAGTCTATCGAAGCCATGTTGGCCGAAGGAAGGGTATTCCGGCCACAGCCTAAGTTGGTTGCGGATGCTGTCCTGAGCCCGGATAAGTATGAAGAAGTGATGAAGCAGGGCCGATTCGATTTTGAAAAATTTTGGGAAAGCGCCGCGGAAGAATTAGATTGGTTTGAAAAATGGAACACAGTGCTCGACCGCTCGGATGCACCTTTTTTTAAGTGGTTTCCAGGGGGTAAGACCAATATCGCTTATAATGCACTTGACCGTCATATAAAGACCCATCGCAAGAACAAGGTGGCTTTAATCTTTGAGTCCGAAAGCGGCGGGCGTGAGCGCATGACTTATTATGATCTCTACCGGGCTGCCAACAAGTTTGCCAATGTCCTTAAATCTCTGGGGATCAGAAAGGGAGACCGGGTGATCATATATCTTCCCAATATCCCTGAAATAGCTATTACCATGCTCGGATGTGCCAAAATCGGAGCGATACACAGCGTTGTCTATGCCGGGTTCAGCGCCCTTGCCCTTCGGGATCGGGTCAATCACACAGAGGCAAGGCTTGTGGTGACTGTTAACGGATTTCACAGAAACGGCGAAGTAATAAGGCTGAAAGAGGCTGTAGACGAGGCCATGACGGCGTCGCCTTCAGTGGAGACCGTAGTCGTGGTCAGGAGGGCTGATATAGAGACCGACATGAGTGATGGCAGATACCTGTGGTTTCATGATTTGATGGATGGGGAATCCGCAGAATTTGAGACCATAGAGATGGATGCCAATGATCCGCTCTATATTCTGTACACATCGGGAACAACAGGCAAGCCGAAGGGAGTAGTGCATTGCCACGGCGGCTATGCGGTGGGAATCAATCGAACATTGAAATGGGTCTTTGACATAAAGGAGACCGATATCTTCTGGTGTGCTGCCGATCCCGGATGGGTAACAGGACATAGCTATGTTGTTTACGGTCCTCTTATCGTAGGGACTACTACTGTCATGTACGAGGGGCATTCGCTGTTTCCAGGACCGGATCGCATGTGGCAGATCATTGAAAAGTACGGTGTCAATATTCTTTATACAACACCAACTACTATAAGAATTCTCATGAGATTTGGGGCTCAATATCCCAAAAAGCACGACCTGTCGACGCTGCGCCTCCTCGGTACGGTGGGTGAACCGATCAATCCTGAGGCGTGGGTATGGTACTATGAAAATATAGGACATCAAGAATGTCCGGTCATTGATACCTGGTGGCAAACGGAGACCGGCATGTTTATGGTAACGCCGACACCCTGTAACGAGTTAAAGCCCGGTTCTGCATTCAAGCCCTTTCCCGGTGTTCATGTGGACGTGGTTGATGCCAATGGAGAACCTGTGGATGCGGGCAAAGGGGGTCATGTGGTGGTCAAAGAGCCCTGGCCTGCCATGCTCACAACACTTTATAAAGACCCCGAGAAATACAAAGAGATATATTGGTCAAAATTCCCCGGTATGTATCTGGCCGGCGACATTGCTACTAAAGATGCGGACGGCTATATCTGGTTCCTGGGACGGTCTGATGATGTTCTTAAAATCGCGGGGCATCGAATTGGTACTATCGAGGTGGAAAATGCGGTAACCGGGCACAAACATGTTGCTGAAGCGGCTTGCATCGGCGTGCCGGACAAGGTTCGTGGAGAGGTAGCTAAGATCTTTGTTATCTTGAAGGAAGGCGTGGATCAGGACGAAGACAGTCTGGTAAATGAGCTGAAGGCGCATGTCCGAAAGGTGCTGGGACCTGTTGTGCTTATTCGGGGAATCGAATTTAAAGACAAACTGCCAAAAACCAGGTGCGGCAAGATCATGCGCCGTGTTCTGAAAGCTCGGGAATTAGGATTAAAGGAGGGGGATCTGTCAACACTCGAGGATTAACCTTGTAAAAATAAAGGATAGAGGAGGTCTTTTCAAATGAAGGGATTTTATGCCCCTTACAGGGGAGTAATAGCGGTAATATTTGTTTTCAGCTTATTATTCGGTTGTTTAAGCGGAGGAGCTGGCACATTGGCTTATGGAGAATCTGTTGAAGACCTGAAGATGCAAATGAAGACCATGCAGAACCAGATGATACAGATGCAAAAAAATATGCAGGCCCTTCAGAATCGTATCAATCAGATTGAAACAGCTCCGCCGGCACCCCAGGTCGTGGCCGCACCTGATGTCCCCGCTTTGACCGCCGAGGAGGTCACTGCCTTGAGAACTCTGAAGAATTTGGGCAATGTTTGGTCCAAATACAACATGCAGCTCTATGGAAAAGTCAAGGTCGACTTTCATTACGACACCGCAGAATTCAAGAACTACAATGACTTCTTGGGTGTCGTAGCACAGGAGAGTGATTATGAAAACGACTCTACAAACTTCAATCCCCGTGACACCCGGCTGGGATTCAAGGCCAGCCACAAATGGGATGAATGGTCGGCTCTGGCCCACATAGAGACGGATTTCTACGGCGACAATGCCGGAAACAACCTTATTCCACGCATGCGCCTGGCATATATTAATGTCGACTACGAAAAGACCCATACGAGCATGCTGGTCGGTCAGGACTGGATTCCCGTCTCACAGCTCAATCCATCCACTGTTGACTTCGGTATCCTGACCGCTGCTGGTAACCTGTGGTGGCGTGTCCCGCAGATTACAGTGAGGCAAAAGCTGGGGGATTTCCAGTTATTGGCCTCGGTGATGAAACACAGACGCACAGATACAGAAAACGAAGACCGTATGCCTTGGCTTCTCAGCCGTATACAGTATTCTGATGAAATCCTTGGCAAAGGAGGACTTGTAGCCCTTGGTGCGGGCTACCGAAATGCCGACTATGGACAGGATAGTTCTGATAACGTCGATCGCTGGCTGATTTGCGGGGAGCTGAAGTATGTCGCCGGTCCTTTTATCTTAAAGGGTGAGCTCTGGACCGGAGAGGGCATAGGACGCAACTTCCTTCGCTATGATCTGGATATGGCTGACGATGGTGAACCTGCATTTGCATACGGCGGATGGGCTGATCTCACTTATGCATTCAATGACAGGACCACTGTGGCTGTAGGTTATGGTTTTGACAATCCCAACAATGGCGACATAGGAGAATTCACTAATGACCGTCGGTTCACGCGTAATGAGCAGTATTTCGTGAATACCTGGTATTCACTCTCTAAACCGCTCAAGGTCGGTGCTGAATATATTTACCTTGAGACTGAGCGACATCAGCAGAGACATTCAGGAAACCGCTTTACGGTCTCCATGCAGTATGACTTCTAAAGGGGATAAATAGTTGAAATTTCATGCAAAAATCTAAATTTGGAAAGGAGGTCTAATTAATGGTAGTACGGGAATTATGTGTTCGAAAAATATAAGTATAAAAACAGTTACTTATTATTAATTTTTTGGCATCATTCATTTTGAGGGTAAGACCTTGTGGTTGCTTAGAGCGAAATAAGAATTTTTTAAGATTTGATTAAAAGACCTGTCTTGGTTTCACTCTTTGAAATGACTACGAAGCAAGGTGCCAAATCTCTTATTAAAATATTCCGTATGCAAATTTTAATATGCGTACAATTACAAATTAAGGAGCTTGAACTATGGCAAAGGAAAAAAAGACATCCGTAAAAACTTCAGCATCAGAGATTGCTGTCCACTGGAAAGAAGAGGATTATTATTATCCCTCCACAAAATTCATTGCTCAGGCAAACCTGACCGACGAAAGTGTATATGACCGGTTCAGCCTTGACAACTTTCCTGAATGCTTCAAGGAATATGCTGATCTACTGGACTGGTATAAGTACTGGCATACAACACTTGATACAAGTGATGCGCCGTGCTGGAAGTGGTTTGTGGGTGGAAAAATAAATGCCTGTTACAACTGTGTGGACAGACATCTCGCGAACAACAAGAATAAGACCGCAATCCACTGGGTCCCTGAACCTGAAAATGAACGAATTGAACATCTTACATATCAGGATTTATATGTAAGGATTAATGAGTTTGCCGAGCTTCTTCGTGACTTTGCTGGTCTAAAGACAGGCGACAGGGTGACGATTCACCTGCCTATGGTGGCTGAACTCCCAATAACCATGCTTGCGTGTGCCCGACTGGGGGTTATTCATTCAGAGGTCTTTGGAGGTTTCAGCGGCCACGCATGCGCAGACAGAATCATTGACTCAGGAAGCAATGTGCTCATAACCATTGACGGCTATTATCGGGGCGGCAAACTGCTTGATCATAAAGCAAACGCCGACATTGCTGTGGCAAAGGCGGAGAAGGAAGGTCAGAAGGTTGATAAAGTATTAATATGGCAGCGCTATCCCGGAAAAAACTCGAGTCCGACGCCCATGGTAAAGGGTCGTGATTTTATAATAAATGATTTAGTCAAGGAATATCGAGGCAAGAGAGTGGATCCGGTACAGATGCCTGCTGAGGCCCCGCTGTTTCTGATGTATACGAGTGGAACCACAGGAAAACCCAAGGGATGCCAGCACAGCACAGGTGGATATCTTGCGTATGTGACGGGTACCTCAAAATATATCCAGGATATCCATCCGGAGGATGTTTACTGGTGTATGGCAGATATCGGCTGGATCACAGGACATTCATATATTGTTTACGGTCCATTGTCACTATGTGCATCATCTGTAATTTTTGAAGGGGTGCCGACTTATCCTGATGCCGGACGGGCCTGGAGGATAGCGGAAGAATTGGATGTGAATATCTTCCATACCGCACCAACCGCAATACGGGCACTCAGAAAAATCGGTCCTGATGAACCTGCGAAGTATAATTATCACTTCAAGCACATGACCACCGTCGGAGAACCTATCGAGCCGGAGGTATGGAAATGGTATTACAATGTAGTGGGAAAGGGCGAGGCAGTGATAGTTGATACCTGGTGGCAGACTGAAAACGGCGGTTTTCTCTGCAGTACCGTGCCTGCAATCAAGCCAATGAAGCCAGGCAGTGCTGGCCCTGGTGTACCCGGTATTCACCCCATAATCTATGATGATGACGGAAAAGTATTATCCGCGGGGGCCGGAAAGGCAGGCAATATATGTATACAGAATCCCTGGCCGGGTCAGTTCCAGACCATATGGGGAGATCGTGACAGATTTGTATCCACTTATTTTGCAAGATATTGCAAGAACAAAAATAGTAAGGACTGGCGTGATTGGCCTTATCTTGCCGGTGACGCGGCAGTGTTACCGGAAGACGGATACTATAGAATTCTGGGGAGAATTGATGACGTAATCAATGT
>CAZPDU010000267.1:0-15253 GCA_964585405.1 uncultured Thermodesulfobacteriaceae bacterium
CCGCCCTACAGACGGCCGTTATGGTGAAAATCCCAATCGCCTTCAGCACTATTACCAGTATCAGGTAATACTCAAGCCTTCACCTGACAATATACAGGATCTGTATCTTAACAGCCTGGCAAATTTTGATCTGATTCTGCCAGAACATGATATACGTTTTGTAGAGGATGACTGGGAGTCACCAACCCTAGGAGCCTGGGGCCTTGGTTGGGAGGTCTGGCTGGATGGTATGGAAATTACTCAGTTCACTTATTTTCAGCAAGTCGGCGGTGTTGATGTAAATCCAATATCCGTTGAGATCACCTATGGCCTTGAACGGATCGCCATGTATCTGCAGGAAATAGATAATGTCTATGATCTCAGATGGAATGAACATGTGAGATACGGCGCAATACATCATAGAGATGAGGTGGAGTTCTCTCACTATAATTTTGAGGCCGCAGATGTTGATACCCTGAAACGACTGTTTTCACTTCACTACAAAGAGGGGTCGAGATTGCTTGAACGAAGGCTTGTGCTCCCGGCCTATGACCAGTGCCTTAAATGCTCTCACTACTTTAATCTCCTGGATGCCAGAAGTGCCATAAGCGTGTCGGAGAGGACTGCATATATAGGCCGTGTCCGTGATCTCGCACGGGGGGTTGCTGAGAAGTACACTCTTCTGGAAGAGGGAGGGGGCAAGGCGTGAATACCAGGAATCTTCTTTTGGAGATAGGAACTGAGGAAATCCCTGCGGCCTTTATTTCAGAGGCTATGGACAACCTGGTCCTGCTGGCCAGAGAAAATCTGGATCGTGAGCATTTGACATATGAAGATGTCCTGACATTAGGGACTCCTAGGCGTTTGGCCCTTTTTGTCAGAAATCTGCAGGATCGGCAACCTGACAGAGAAGAGGTTGTCATAGGGCCACCTGCAAAAGCCGCCTTTTCATCTAACGGAAAACCGACGAAGGCAGGAGAGGGGTTTGCACGTAATCATGGCGTCAAGGTCGAAGATCTGCAGGTGGAAAACACGGAAAAGGGGTTTTACTTGGTGTTACGAAGGACAGTCCCCGGCAGAGATACCGGTGAACTTTTAAGTGAAATTCTTCCCCGCGTCATAACTGCAATTCCATTTTCCAAGACCATGCGGTGGGGTACGGAGGATCTGCGTTTTGCGAGGCCTATTCGCTGGCTTGTTGCACTTTATGGAAAAGATATAGTTCCTTTCAGCCTTGCCGGGGTTAAGACTGGTCTTGAAAGCCTTGGGCACCGTTTCATGGCCCCTGAGCCCGTCCGAGTGTCATCGGATTTAGAGAGCTATATAAAGGCCCTTGAAGGAGTCTTTGTGCTGGTTGATCCATCAGTCAGGAGAAACAGACTCTTACAAGAGGTACGAAATGCAGCGGCATCCGTTGGAGCCAATATACTCTCCGACGATGAACTGGTGGACATTAATACATATCTTACCGAATTTCCGTCTGCGGTGTGCGGCTCTTTTGATAAACGCTTTTTGTCTCTTCCGCGCGATGTGCTGATAACCTGTATGAGGGAACACCAGAAGTATTTTGCCGTTGTGGACGATAAGGGCGATCTAATGTCACATTTTGTGGCTGTCAACAATACGCGTTCACCAAGGCCTGAAATTATACGCAAGGGCCATGAAAGGGTGATAAGGGCAAGACTCAGTGATGCGGATTTTTTCTTTAAAGAGGATCTGAAACGACCACTTGAGCAGTTTGTTCCCGGTCTCTCAGGTATGATTTTTCATCAACGTATCGGGACAGTCCTTGATAAAATTCATAGGGTGAAGGCCCTTGCCCATTACTTGGCCGAACAGGTAACCGAAGACAATATTTCAGTTATTGAGAGGGCGGCTTGGCTCTGCAAGGCAGACCTTTTGACAGAGATGGTGGGCGAATTTCCAAGCCTACAGGGCATAATCGGAAGGGAATACGCCCTTCTCTCTGGTGAAAGTCGTGAAGTGGCGGATGCCATAGAAGAACACTATATGCCGATACGCTCAGGTGGAAGGCTCCCAGAGAGTTTAGCGGGGGCGCTGCTTAGTATCGCAGATAAGATGGATACTATCTGCGGGACTATTGCCATCGGACTCAAACCTTCCGGTACTGCCGATCCTTATGGTCTGAGGAGGCTGGCTCTTGGTTTACTTCATATAATTGAAGAGAGATCCCTGTCTTTGTCATTGAAGGCACTTATCGCAGAGACATTGCACCGGCTTGAGAAACAGGTTTCAGGTATATCAAAAGAGCTTGCCGGTGAGGTAATTACTTTTTTCGAACGCCGTTTCTCTTATGATCTCATTTCCAGGGGAATAGAGCATGACTTAGTAGAGGCAGCCACCAAAGTGGAATTTGATGATGTGCATGACTGTGTTCTGAGGGTAAATGCCTTGGCATCTGTTCGTTCGAGGCCGGAATTTGAGCCTTTAAGCATTGCTTTTAAGCGGGTGATGAACATATTAAAGGGCTTTGAGGGGGGGACAGTGAATCCATCTTTGCTTGAAGCAAAGGAGGAAAAGGCCCTTCACGAGGTATATCTATCTGTAGAAAAGAAGGTTGAAGTTTTTTTCCAAGACAGGGAATATGAGCAGGCCCTTGTTAGCCTGTTGTCTCTCAAACCTCAAGTGGACAATTTTTTTGATCATGTGATGGTCATGACTGACAATGTATACGTAAGGATCAACCGCTTGGCCCTCCTCTGGAGCATAGCCTGTCTTTTTTCCAGAATCGGTGACCTTTCAGTCATAAATATATCGGGTTAGAAATGAAGGTCCATTTGGCCGGAGTCACAGACTTTTCCATCTGGGGGTAACGCAGCCATGAGATATAGCCCCTGAGACATCACACAAGTCCGGATAATAGGCCACAAAACCTTAGCCCCGAATTTATTTGGGCGGATATGCTTTTCCCTGCTTATTACGGGTATTATTATCTTGTATATTCTGCCCCTTCAAACTGATCAAGAATAGCTCCGTCCATAATAACCGATGATCAAAAAGTTACTTCCTGGTCACCGCTGATAAATTGTTCCATCATTTGAAAGGCCTCGCTATCAGTAAACTGGCGAGGAGGATGTTTACAGAAATAAGCCGCCGGTGCAGAAAGGACTCCGCCTTGCCCTCTGCTTAAAGCCAGTTTTGTGCAACGGATAGCATCAATAGCCACACCGGCCGAGTTGGGAGAATCCTCCACTGAAAGACGAAGCTCCAGATTCATGGGCACATCACCAAAAAGTTTTCCTTCCATACGAATGAAACATATCTTGTTGTCTTTCTGCCATGCCACATAATCACTTGGGCCAACATGGATATTTTCATCATTTAGTCGCTTGGCAGCCATTGCCTGCACAGCCTCTGTCTTGGATAACTTCTTGGAGATTAAGCGTTTGCGGCTTAGCATATTAAGAAAGTCCGTGTTACCTCCGGTATTGAGCTGATAGGTTCGTTCCAGCTTGACGCCTCTTTTTTTAAACAGATCGGTCAATACGCGGTGAACTATAGTGGCACCCATCTGGGATTTTATGTCGTCACCAATTACAGGAATATTTTTTTCCTCGAAACGCTTGGCCCATGCCTGATCACTGGCGATAAAAACCGGAATGTTATTAATAAAAGCGATTCCTGCATCCAGTGCACATTCAGCATAAAACTTTGTCGCCTCTTCCGAGCCTACAGGAAGATAATTCAGCAGGATTTCAGCACCGGACCGTTTGATTACCTCGACCACTTCTTCTTTGGTGGCTTCAGGTTTATCAGCCAAGACAAAAGTGAATTTATCGTCATAATTCCTCATGTGACTTGCAACACCGTCCAGGATCCTTCCCATACGAATCGTAACCCCTGATGTGGGGAGATTCGTGTAGATAGGCCTTGTACAGTTAGGCTCGGCGAAGACAGCTTCATGCACATCCTCCCCGACCTTTCGTCTGTCAACATCATATGCCGCAACGACCTCTATGTCTCCAGGTTTATATCCATCGATTTCCCAATGCATCAGACCGATAACATCTTTCGGGTCTTTGCCACGATAATAGTGAATTCCCTGAATCAGGGAACTAGCGCAGTTACCAATTCCTACAATCACTATTTTGATCACAGCTCAGTCATCTCCTTAACGTTAATTAAAAGTGCGGAAGACGATTTGTATGTATTTTGCTATTTCAAATCGCTCTAAGTCTAATACCACCTTTCGGACGTAAATAAAAGTATTGGTTAACATTAGAGCCAATTTTTTTTATTACATAATGTCTCCAGGCCGATTTGACTCAAAGTATCTAAAATTGTTGTGATGCGCCCTTCAGGAAATTTAATTTTATGTAATTAAATGCTAAGAAACGAAACCTTAACTTTAAGGTAGTTTATAATTTTAGTTCACTATAGGTACTTCCAATTTTTAAATAAGCTTGCAAAGGTATTGGAGCATGTTTATACTTAAAGCAATTACATGATGATTTAAAGAGGCTTCCTTACTTGGTGCTTTTATTGTGGGAATTTTGAAAGGAAAGCCAGCAGCGATATTGGCAAATAATTGTTTTTTCTTCGAGTATTCTCTGCTTTAGTTATGATTATTGCTTATCCTTGAAAGATATTTTATGTGTAGCTGGCTAATAACAAACTTGATATTTTGCTAATATAATAAAAGGGACCATATGTCTTCCATAATAAGTTCGCTTGCATTTTTCGCCATAGCCCTGGCCTTTATATTTCTGGTAATTTATCTCATTCGGTTGTCAAAGAGTGTCCAGAATACACTGGAGGGCTGGGACGAAGGCGTGATTTCTAAACTGACAGAACTGGAGGATACGGCGCAGAAAACTCTTGGCGGAATAGATCAGCGTATCAGTCTGTTAGAGGATCAGTTGATACCTCTCATCGAAGATCTCAGAAATACTGCCAGGGCATATCAGGACCTCAGCAGGACTCTGGAAAAGGATCTTCCCCCGATTTTAGATAATGTTCATCAAATTACTGGAGAAATCAAGGACTTGACTGGTGATATTAATGTCAAGATTCACCAGACGCAGGACTTATTTGAGGCTGCCCGTGAGGCAGGTCAGACAATCCGGGTTGCAACGGATATGAGCAGGTCGGGGCTTACAGGGTTGGCTGTGCAGGTGGCAAGTATGACCGCAGGCATCAAGAGGTCTTTAGAGTTTCTTTCTGAAAACCTTAGATTTAAAGGAGGTAGCAAGAAATGAGCAACAGTGAAGGTCGCTATTCAGCAGGTTGTGTGGCCATAGCATTTTTGTTGGGAGGTGCAGTGGGAGCTGGTTTGGCCACGTTATTAACTCCCAAAACAGGTTCTGAAATAAGAAGTCGGATCAGAGAGCAGGCCTATGCCGCCCGTGGTGAGGCCTATAAGGTAGCAGATGATGTGCGTTACAAGGCCAGTGAGCTTCTTGATAAAAGTAAGGGGGTTATTGAACAGAAGAGGGCTGTTTTAGAATCTGCTTATGAAGCGGGTAAAGAAGCAATGGGGCGCGAGAAGGAACGCCTCGTTGCCCGCATGAAGTCTGAAAGAAGGGCTGAAGAAGACACCTCTGCAGAGAAAGAAGAGGTTTAAGACTTATAAAATCAGCTGTGGATTTAAATAGAGAGGGGGTCCTCAGGACCGCCTCTTCTCTATGTCCCAACACCCCTTGCCCATCCAAGCTTTTCCCTTAAAATAGTGAAGTAGTTTCTGATTGGAGACTTTATGAGTTTGAGGTGTCCTTGGGCCTTTTGCACCTCGACACAGTCTCCTTCGTTGAGTTCATATCCCGCTTGCCCGTCTATTATTAAGCTGATCTTTTCCGTGGCATTTCTGAGTTGTATAGCTACTTTCATCCTGCCCGGCAGTATAAGAGGACGTGCATTAAGGGCAAAAGGACAAATTGGGGTCAATATAAGGGCCTCTATACAGGGGTGGAGAATAGGGCCGCCGGCAGAGAGGTTATAGGCCGTAGACCCGGTTGCACTGGATATGATAAGACCATCTCCGCGATATGTGGTAAGAAATGACCCACCGGCCCAGGTAGGAAGTGTTATGATTGTACTTAGAGGGCCTTTGCTTATAACTGCTTCATTAAGTGCGTAATAAGTCGAGTCTTTGCTGCCAGACACCTTTACCGTAACCGAGAGTATTGTTCGTTCATCTAGCTCGAAGGTTCCTGATACCAGAGAATCCAGCGCCTGTTCCATCTCATCTATATGGATCTCGGTAAGAAATCCCAGGCCCCCCAGGTTTATGCCGAGCAGAGGAATTCCCAGCTGATAAGCCTTCCCGGCCACATGTAGCAGGGTGCCGTCTCCTCCCAGTACCACTATGGCCTCGGCCTGAGGGCTTACCTGCCCTTCGGTGACAGATACCCCATAACCACGGAAAAGCTTTTTAACGACCTTTCCTATCCTGTTTGGGACTTCGGTCTCGTGCCTGATAATGAGGCTGATATGTTTGAGCATAAAGTCTGTTTATGGGCCCACTCTTACAAGCACATATTCTTCCGAATTCATAAATTTATTAGCAACATTAAGTACTTGATCTGCAGTTACTTCATCTATTTTTCTAACATACTCCGATGAGTAATTATATCCAAGGCCATAGAGTTCATTTAAGGCCATGTCCAAGGACCGTGCTCTATTTGTTTGAAGCCCTATTTCATGGGTTCCGATAAGCCAACTTTTGGCCCTTTCAAGCTCCTCCTCAGTTATAGGCTCCTTAGTTATCCTGTATATTTCCTGCCACAGACCCTTCAGTGCCTGATCTTTTTTCTCCGGCGCACATGCAATATAGAAGGCAAAGGATCCGTAGTCCAGGCCAAGTCCCACGAATGAGGTTACGGAATAAGCCAGGCTCTTTTTATCTCTGAGATCAATGAACAGGCGGCCACCTTGGCCTGAAAGCACCGCGTTCATGGTTTCAAGGGCATAACGTTCATTGCTGTTGAAAGTAGTCCCAGGGAAACCAAGCACGGTGTGAACCTGCCGTTTTTCCTTTTTTAGATTTAAAATTTTAGGTGAAATCAGGGAATCCGGTTCAGACGGTGTGGGAAGTGATATCCCTGATTCCATAGACCAGGCACTAAGCATTGTCTCAATGCTGGAGATTATTTCTTCGGCACGTATATCTCCAACTACGGAGAGAACCCCCCTATCGGGTATCACAAAATAACGATAGGTCTCAAGCAGATTTTTTGAAGTGATAGCTTCAATGACAGAGGCCTTGCCTAAGGGGTTCATGCTATATGGATGAGGTACGAAAAGCAGACGGCGGAATTCTCTTACTGCAACTGCGGGCATATAATCATCCTGACTTTTGAGCTCTGCCAGTATCAATGGACGTAGCTTTTTTATTTCTTCGTCAGGGAAAGCGGGCGCTATCAGAATCTCAGTGAAAAGGGCAAGGCCCTTATCCAGGTTCTGACTCAAAAAACGGCCTTTAAGCCCGACGGTATTCTGACCGGAGAAGCCACTGATGCTGCTGCCTAGACCCTCAACTAATTCCGCAATATCCTGGGCGCTGCGGGCCTTGGTTCCTTTTGTCCATGCCTTCGCGAGGAAGTTGAAGAGACCATTGGTTTTCTCATTTTCGTATCTCACTCCCCCTGGCAGCACCATTGTTAAAGCTACAGTGGGTACTTCGGGGACCTCTTGGACAAGGACTGTAAGGCCGTTGGAGAGACTAAATCTCTTTACAGTGTGAACATGAGCGCCTCTATCAGACACTATCCCCTTGGCCATGAGTTCTGCCTCCTGGGCCATTACTTCCAGTTCCTGGCTCGTAAGTTCGGGCATGCTGTACTCCGGCAGTACCATGACTACACTGATATTTTCCGGCCTGAAAATGTTCGCGGCAACCTGCTGGACATCATGGACACTTACTTCTCGGACCTTCTGGAGATAAAGTTTTTCTGCATGAGGATTTTTTGAAATGGTTTCGAAAACACCGATCTTCCTTGCCTCTCCTTCCATTGTTTCCTGGCTATAGACAAACTCTGTCTCAACCTGGACTTTTGCGCGGTCCAATTCTTCTTCAGATATTTTTTCATTCTCCAGACGAAAGAGTTCATGAAAGATCTGTGGCAGTGCTTCTTGGACCTTTTCCGGATTAAGAGAGGCCGTAATTTCGAAAAATCCCGGTCCGGCCGGTGTAAATGCTGACGCATCAATTCTGTGGACTAGTTGTTGTCGATTCCGCAGAGAGGAAGTAAGGCGAGAGCTTTCCCCTTTACCGAGCATAGCGGCTAAAACGTCCAAAGCAGGTACATCGGGGTCATTGAAATCAGGCAATCCAGAAAATGCTACAGTCAGGTAACCTTCCTGAATTTCCATTGCCTCCATAGCGATCCTGGGCGCGTCCTGCCGCGGCTCTGTTGGATAGCTGAATTCTTGAGGCTCTTTTTTTGTTACTGTCCCAAAGGTGTCCTGGATAGCCGCCCGGGCCTGAGATGGATCAACGTCTCCAACTACGACAACTGTAATTTGTGATGGTCGATATCTCCTTTCCATATAAGCCATGATATCCTGGCGTGTAAAAGATTTTACCATGTCAGGGTAGCCGATTACAGGGCGTCCATATGGATGTACCTTATATAATGTCTCCATTAATAAGTCTGAAAGTCTTGTCATTGGCCTGTCATTTCTCATTCTTATTTCTTCAAGAACGACTTTTTTCTCTCGCTCTAATTCATCAGAATCGAATGACGAGTGAAATACTGCATCAGAGAGTACATCCAGAGAATTGATCAGGAACTGTTTGGGGACTATGCAGTGGTATACTGTATAGTCAAGTGATGTATAGGCATTAATGGAGCCACCTACAGATTCTATTTCTTTTGCTATTTCTCCAGGCCCCCTTTTCTCCGTTCCTTTAAAGATCATGTGTTCGATCAAATGAGTAATGCCATTCTCTTCTTCTGTTTCGTACACACTGCCTGCCTGAACCCATACCTGTATGGCTACCACGGGCGCCCTGTGATTCTCTTTAACGATGGCAGTGAGTCCATTAGAGAGCTTAACCTTGTTCAGTCCTGGAATAAGTTCCATTGCCAAGGAACCAGCGGGTATGACAAGCTGAATTAAAAAGATGATCAATAGGCACAGAGTAATAGTTTTACTAGTTAAGAACATGTATTATTCTCCCTGAATGAGGTTTTTATTTCAATATTTAAATCAATAAGATAGGCTGGACCTTGAATATGAATGGGTATTCAATGAAAGCTTGACACAATAAGCGAATTTTGGTACACACAAACTCGATGAATATTGGCTTTTCACTTTTAGGATATGTTTGATCTTTTTTATCGTCCTTTTTTTGTGATGCAAGCATTTTTATTTTGAAACATATCTTACAAAAAATTGGTGAAGTTACCAATAGTTTTTCAGGCAAACACGGCCGGCCGGAGATAAACAATATTTAGTTGACGAAAATACTTAGGCTCGGGATGTGTGAGGTGAAGTCTAAAAGAATCTTTAAAATTACATAAAATCAAAGAGGAGGAATTATGAGCAAAATTGCCCCAGACGGTCTAACAGTGGCCCATACATTGGATGCCAAAGGACTTAGCTGTCCAATGCCCATTCTGAAGACAAAAAAGGAAATAAACAAGATTAAATCTGGTGAGATCCTTGAGGTACTTGGTACTGACCCAGGCACGCGTAATGATATTCCCGGATGGTGTGACCGTGTCGGTCACGAGTATCTCGGAGAGAAAGAAGACGCTGGTTTTTTACATTTCTATATAAAGAAGGCTTAATATTCAGCCTATCGGTCGGGCCATGTAAATAACGAGGTGCCTGTTTTATGCGTTTCGGCATAAATTGTGCGTGGCCGGCTTACAAATATAATATGGAGGATAATGCGGATGTCTGCTGATCCGAACAAATTTGGAATTTTCGTGACTTCGCCGCAGAATATGAGGCATGTTGTAGGTGTTACCAAGGCTGCTGTGAGGGCAGGGATGAAGCCCATGGTCTTTTTTAGCTTCAAGGCAGTCCATCTGGCCAAGAGCTCTGAATTCGCAGAGGTTGCAAGCCTCTGTGAAATCAAGGATCTGGCTATTTGCGTAGCTAGTTATCAGTGTGAGGGCTATGATGCTAATGACGTGCCTCCGGGATTGACCGGCAGGCAAATGGCGACTCAGGCCTATCACGGTGCTTTATTGGAAGAATGTGGCAAATACCTCGTACTTTAGGCAGGGTATTTATAGACTAAGGAGATATCAGCTATGTCATTATCAATATATTTTCTGTTGCCCAACCGGTCTTATGCCGGAGACGGCACACGCTCCACATTGGGGCTGTCGGTAGAAAACCATTTTGCTTTTGCCGTATACATGTATGGGGAGTATCCTCCGTTCAACGAATATAATGTAGGCAACATTGAATGGGTTAGGGATATGGAAGGTGATGTGTTTAATTTGGGGGGCGATCCACCTGATGTAGAGGATTTGCAGCTGACACCCATCACTATAGAGGAACTTGGAGAACGTATGCGTGACGCGGATGTCATAATTCCATACGGCTTGCCGAAACCGAGTTCTCCGCCACCTGATACCTGCGGTTAGTAGCATAAAAGGAGTACATAATGAGCGACGAAAAAATTAAGATATTGCATGTCTATCGTTCTGAACCATCGGATGACGTCAAAAAGTTGGTCGAGATACTCAGCCGTGAAAGGGACGCAAAAGAATTCAGACTTTACATGGGTGAACCCAAACCCAATTATGACATTCTAGTTCAGATGATTCGCGAGGCGGACAAGACAGTCAGTTGGTGGTAAAATAAAAAATATAGCTATTATTGTAGCCCCTGCCGACAATTGCCGGCAGGGCATTATTTTGCAGGAATTTTCTTGTCAGGGCAAAGGCCCTTTCCCCAGGGGCCAGTATGATGCCGTTAGCCCTTTCTTTTTGAAAGAGGGCCTTGTGTTGCTATATCAGCTTCCAGTATAGCCTGTGTCTACCCCATACCTATATGAAACCGACAATTCGCCATGTCAGAGTACAGGGTGTACTAATAATGCGTTTTAGGAAAACTTTTACGGCGCCACTGGAAGAGCGAAGCGACTTAAGCAATCATTATAATAAAGCTCAAAAATTATGTTAATTGACTGGTGCGCCAATGCCTGCCATGATACCTTTTGAAATTAAACGCCATACTATATATTATGTAGTACCAGATTAATATTCAAATTCGGTATTTTGTCACTTGCCGGTGGAGTTTAATAAATTATATTACTGACTGAGTAATCACTTTTTTTAAAACCACCCTAAAAAATGGAACAGGAATCAGGAGAAAAGACTGGTGTGTCCCGCAAAGAAGCCATATTAATGGCCGCTACCGAACTGTTTGCTCAGCGGGGTTATGGTGCTACACCTACATCTGAGATTGCACAAGCCGCTGGTGTGGCTGAGGGTACTCTGTTTCATCATTTCAAGACAAAAGAGGGCATTCTCGCATATATTGTTAAGGACATGTTGGATGCCTATGTACAGGGGATTGAAATACAGGCCGAAAAGGCTTCAAATGGACTTGAAGGCATAAGAGGGGGAATTCGTTTTCATTTTCATTTTATCAATGAAAGATCCCGAGAAGTCATGGTCATGCTGCGTGATTTTCCGTTCCATTTGATGGAGGCGAATACGCCCTTTCGTGAAATAGTTACTACCCGTTTTTTTCACCTGGTTAAGTTATTCACTGATTTAATCAAAACCGGTCAGAAGGACGGATCCATAAGAGATATTTCAGCAGAGAAAACGGCCTTTATCCTGATAGGGATGCTAAATGGTCTTGGGCGTCAAAGGCTTATGTGTCCTCTAAAGATCCCGGATATTTATCAGGAGGTGCTGGACTTTTGTTATAACAGTCTGGTCAAAAGGGTCTGAAGTCTATATTGAAGGAGATTCCATCATGTTGCGAAGGATATTGCTGCCGAATGTTATAGGCTTTTGGGTAATCATTTTCTTGACCGGTTTTAGCCTTGCTCAAGAGAAAAGTGAAGATATTCTGAAAGACGCGAGTGTCTTGACACTGCAGAGTGCTCTGGCAAAAGGTATCCAATATAATTTGGATCTGCAGGTGGAAGAGCTCAATATACCCATCAGCAGGGAAAACGTGATTGTCGAAAAGGCAGAGTTTGATCCTGCCATTGAAATGGGTATATCCTCGATGGAAGAGAGGACCCCGACATCTTCGGCCTTTACCAGCGAAGACTTCAATCTATACAGGGAAACAGGTGGTGATATCGGCATCCGGAAGAAGTTTCGATTTGGTCTTGAATCACGGATTTCTTTTGAAGCCAACCGTTCCATGAACAACTCCTCTGTGGACGCGCTGCGACCGCAATATCGTAATGTCCTGCTGCTGGATCTCACCCAGCCGCTCCTCAGGAACTTCGGTATCGAAGTCAACACAGCCAATTTACGCATGAGCCAGAATTTGGTGCAGCAAACCGCAAGGGAATATATGGATCGGGCCCAGCGCATAGGTGAAGAAATCGAGATCGTTTATTATGAACTTGCAGAAGCACAGGATGTCCTTCGCTATCGTATCGAATCGCTGGAGCTGGCACAGGATCTCCTTCAGGGTAACAGAGAAAAGTTTGAAGCAGGTGTAGTTCCCATTACAGAGGTTCAGCAGGCCGAAACCTCTGTGGCATCTCGGGACGAAGAGGTGATTTTGGCCAGACAGCAAATGGAGATAGTTGCAAACCAATTGAGAGACCTTCTGGGAATACGTCCGGAAAGCCCGTTCTATAAAGAGCCTTTTGTAACGGAAAACATCCCTGGAACAGATCAGACCTTTCCTGATTTCGAACAGACCCTGGCTACTGCTTTGGAAAAGCGTCCGGATATCCAACGACAGCTCATTCAAATCGCAAATCAAGACATAAAACTGGAATACTACGATAATCAGAGGCTTCCCAGACTGGATCTGGAAGCGACCCTGGGTGCCAATGGCCTGGCTGGTGGAGATCGTCCCACGTCCTTTGCCGATTTTACAGCATCAAGTACACAGGTAGGTAGCTATGAAGACTCTCTTTCCCGTATGTCCGACGCAGATGGATACGAGTGGTATGCAGGGCTTCGTCTTTCCTATCCCTGGGGCAATCGGGCTGCAGAGGCCCGCTATCGGCGTGCCGGATTGGAAAAGCGGCAGGCGGTTTATGGACTAAAGCGTTTGCAGGAAACTATAGAAAAGGAGTGTAAGAATTCTTTGGTAGCCGTGAAGAGAAGCCTTGAGAGAGTCAGTGTGGCGGATCGTTTTGAGGAACTGGCACAGACCACCCTAAACCAGGAGATGGAGCGTTTTAAGGAAGGCCTTTCCGACACATTTCGTATCCTTGATTTTCAGGATGACCTTATCGGAGCCCATATTCGGAAGACTGAGGCCCTGGTGGATTTTAACCAGGGACTGGCAAATCTCTATCGTGCCATCGGGATTAATCTGGAACGATTTAATATCATTGCAGCCACATCGGAGAATAAGCTTGTTGATGCTGGAGAACAATAGAAGACATAACTCCGTTTCCGTTAAGAGACATTTGACATCAACTGGCCTCTAACCTCCGGATACCGCCTCAGCCATCTTGAAGATAGGAAGATACATGGCAATTATTATAGAGCCTACGGTTCCACCAAGGAATACTATCATAAAGGGTTCGATCATACTCGTCAGGGCCTCGACCGCTGTCTCCACTTCCTCATCATAGAAATCAGCTATCTTATTAAGCATCTGGTCCAGTGCCCCTGTCGTTTCACCGACAGATATCATTTGCACTACCATGGCGGGGAAAATTTTGCTTTCACTAAGCGGCTCTGCCAGTGTCCGCCCTTCACTGATGCTGGATCGGACCTTGTATATGGTCTCTTCCACGACTTTGTTGCCTGAGGTCCCTGCAGCTACATTCAGTGTTTCAAGTATAGGTACGCCGCTTTCTATCAAGGTACCTAAAGTTCTGGTAAGTTTTGCCACGGCCACTTTTTTCAATAGCGGCCCGAATACAGGTGATTTCAGAATCAGCCCGTCTACCATACGCATACCTTTTTCTGTTTTGTAGTATTTTCTAAACAGGAATATCATGACTGCCGTAACGACGATCATGAGAGGGGTATAGGATTTTACAAAGCTGCTGAGGTTCACTACCATCTGAGTCGGAACCGGCAGGGCACCTCCAAAGTCAGCGAACATTTTCTCAAACACAGGTATTACGAAGATGAGAATTACACCAATGACCAGGGCTGATATGGCAAGCACTATAGTAGGATAAGTCAGTGCACCCTTCACCTTTTTTTTAAGACGCAGCGCCTTTTCCATATAGTCGGCAAGTCGTTTTAAGACATCATCCAATATCCCCCCCATTTCTCCTGCTGCAATCATATTGCAGAAGAGTCGATCAAACTGTTTGGGGTGTTTCTTCAGGGCATCAGCAAAACTGGAGCCACTCTCCACATCGGACTTTGTGTCCATGAGTACCTTTTTAAAGGTCTTGTTTTCCTGCTGACTGGCAAGGATTTCCAGGCCTTGAATAAGTGGAAGCCCTGCATCTATCATTGTAGACAACTGTCTGGTGAAGATAACGATGTCTTTTGGTGACACCTTTTTTTTAAAAAGTGCTATATTCTCCAAAAGGTCTTTGGGTTTGGGCTTTATTTTAGAAAGATTTATCCTTTGTTGTCGAAGTAAACGGCGCACTGCCTGCTCATCCTGAGCCTCGATTTCCCCCTTTTGTATTTCGCCTCCGATGGTGGTGCCTTTCCATACAAAGACTGGCATAAAGACTTACCTCCTGAGAACGTAATGCATGTCCGAAATGCAAAAACGCATAGGACCTGATTGCAAAAATGCAAATATATGCTTTAGATCTTATCGGACATGTTAAGGATAGACTTGATTATAGTACTGAGTTATCTAAAGATTTTATTGTAAGTAAGTATAATGATAGATTATATGAAAGGACTGCTTAGTCTGGGAGTCTGTCTAATGCGTAATCTAAGGAGATGCCCGCAATCAAAAATGCCTTTTCTTTGGAATTGGCACCTGATTTCAACATAACCGAGGATTTGGAGACCTTGAATAGTTTTGCCAGAAACTGTTGGCAGGCTTTGTTGGCCTCACCATCTACAGGAGGAGGCTTTACTTTAAGCTTGAGCGACGAACCATGAAGGCCGGCAAAAGCTGTACATGAGGATCTTGGTTGCACATAAAGACTCAGAACTATGCCTTTTGGAACCATCTTCAGATACGGCGGAATCATCGTGGAGGAGGTTGCCCT
>CAZPDU010000268.1:0-11277 GCA_964585405.1 uncultured Thermodesulfobacteriaceae bacterium
CGAACTGAGTCGGTAGGTTGAACATCACGAAGAAATCCAGTCCGTCCGGCGGAGGCAATAAGGTTCCGCAACTCGTGCAGCAGAACGGATATTCCATCGGCGCGGCACACTGCATGCATCGGGCGGGTAGCGTTTTGTGGCTCTGTGCATTCAAAGTCAAACTCCCATGGTTGAATATACAAGAACTTACCACGGAGTTCACGGAAGCCACGGAGATATGTTGAATATTGGGTAAGAACAGGCGTCGTCGGAACCATGAACACGCTGTCGCCCGATCCGCTTCACTTGTTTATATACAACGATGAATTCTCCGTGTACTCCGTGTATTCCGTGGTTCAATGTTATCATGCCGAGAAGCTGCTGCCGCATCCGCAGGTCGAGCTGGCGTTGGGATTATTGAAGACGAATCCGCGGCCCATCAGCTCGTCCTTGAAATCCAGGGTGACGTCTTCGAGGTAGAGCATGCTCTTCGGGTCACAGATGCACTTGATCCCGTCCTGCTCGAATTCCTGATCGTGCTCGCCCTTGACCGTGGCCAGATCGAGCGAATAGGTAAACCCGCTGCACCCCCCGCCCTTGACGCCCAGGCGAAGATACGTCTGATCGGCCGGCAGGTTTTGCCGGGCGATCACGTTTTTAATCTCCGCGACGGCCCGTTCGGTAATAGTAATGCCCATGGTTACACTCCTCCGGCCGGCAATCCGGCCTGTTCATAGGATTCTACCACGAAGACACAGAGTCACGGAGAAAAAAGATTCAGATAAAACATCAGTAGATATCAGGACAATCTCCGCAGCCGAGCGATATTTCCCATTTTTTCAAATGAACTCCGTGCCTCATGCCTTCGTGGTGAAAGATTGAGGTTAAAGTTTTCAGGTCTCCGATAAGCTGCCGGTCGCAGCCTCGGTCGGGGCTGCCGGGCCGGTCTTCTTCTCCTTGATGTCCCGAAAGATGCAACTCAGGCCCTTTATATCCTGCATTGAATCCACAATTACGGAAAAACACGATTCTACAAGCAACTCACATCCGTCCTTGCACCGCATCGTCATCTCTGATATAAGGCCGCAATCCATATCCAGCGCCTCGACCTGTTCTCTTAACACGCAGTCTTCAACCTTCTCCGGTTCGGGCAAAATGGTGCGAATCGATTTTCCTAGCAGCTCACCTTTATCATATCCCAGTATTTTCTCAGCAGACCTGTTGATATGGCTGATTTTCATATACTGGTCCATTGTTACCAACCCGCTTCTGAGATTTTGTATTATGCTTTCATAAAAACTCTTTTGATACTCACTATGTTCTAGAGATTCAGCCAGTTGTTCTTGAATGACCTTTAGCTCCCTGTTCTGCTCCTCTATCTTATCTATCATCTCCTTTTGTCTGATCGCCCGGGCAATGAGCCCCGAGGCATAGGTCACCAGTGCCGAGGCCAGACGCGCCTCACAATAAGAGACAGGGATATCACTACTTTTCTTGTCTGCTAAAATGTATCCCAGGAAATTCCCGTTTCCGATTACAGGCAGGATCAAAAAAGAGCTTCGCCCGCCTAAGAGGTCTTTAACGGTTTGGTCCTCTTCTTCAAGTAAAAATGCAGAGCCTTCTTTTAATCCTGCCCAAGAAGGAAAGTTTTTTACTGTTGCTTTTTTGCCTACCAGGCAGATATTAATTGCCTGCCTTCGCTGCCCTTCTGATCCGACATAGTCCTGCTCTAAAATTCGGCACTCTGTGGACGTAGATAATCCTTTACTGTCGCTGGAATCAACTTGTATTACATTTAGAATTTCATGGCTGGAATAGACCCTTTTCAAAAGTCCATTGACTTTTTCAAATGACAGTGGAGGGAAAACGTCATGGGAGTTAAATCCCCGACAGGCCTTGCATACAAGCTTACCCTGTTTTTTATCATAATACAGGACAAGCACCCTTTTAAGAGATATGGCCGAAACCAGATCATCCGCGACAATCTGAAACAGCGCCTCAATCAAGTCATCGCTCTCTGACAGGCGCAGTGCACTGCGGTATAAGGTCCTCAGGTCCTCTAACTGCCTGTGGGGCGCCTGCTTTAAGAATCCTGTTTTGTTCATGCTATCTCTTTTATCCTCTCCCGCATTTCCCGAAAACGCCGTAAATCAAAATGGTCTTATTCTATAAGCAATTCCCCCTGTTACCATTTTTTTGACCTGCTATGAGCCACCTGTTCCTATATCAGGTCATGAGGATCATTGTGGCAGCTTTCACAGTCGGGAAACCTGTCCAGTATGGCGGCTGAATGCACCTTAACATGGCAGTCCTGACATTCTGGCACTGTCTTGTGCCTGTCTGCATGACACTGAATGCAACCGAGTTCTTTGTGGCCTGACCTGCTGTTTAGAAGTAGATCAAACTCTTCTTCATGGCAGGCACCACAGGCCGCGGATGAAATATCATCCCCGTATATGATTTCCAGGGGCATATGGGCCTGATGGCAATGTTTGCAATCCGGCTCATTCATATCGGCAGAATGGGGTCTGTGACACTCCATGCATTCAAATATCTCACCATGGTTGTTATGGCAGTCAGTACAGGCAATATTGCTGTGGAAACTCTTATATGCATCGAGCTCCTGACCCTGTTTTTCATGGCAGGTGAGGCAAGGCCAGGTTATCTTCCTGGCCAGTTTGAGACGCAATGGCGCATGGGGATTAGAGTGGCATGTCAGGCACTTCTCCAGCTCAAAATGAGGCTCACCCGTGTGGCACTCACTGCATCTGGGAATTACACCCTCCATAACCTCCGGCGGATGGCCCTTGTGACAGTCAAGGCATCCCACCCTGGTCTTATGTGCACCGCCTGACTCCTCGATGTCCTTTGGTGCCTCAGTGTGGCATTTGACACACTCTTTCTCTGTAAGTCCTGTTGCAACATTATTGCTGTCTTCTTCGGCGCTCTCTTCAACTGCTGATACCTCTGCCGCAAGACACAGACAAGAAATGCAAAAAAACCTAAGGCAGACGAATATAAACCTCTCGACCTCCCTCCATTGCATTATTAACAACTCCCATATGAAATCTTTACTCACATTAACCGGTTCAGGTCTTACAGCCCGGTTTTAAAATGATGGGAAAGGGCCGTCGTTCCGATTCCTCCACAAAACTCATTAAAACTTATTAACTATGATCTGAGAAGTAACCCTTTTGGCACCACAACAAATGTATTTCTAAGGGTATTCGCCAAAAAATACTTTTCCCACAGCAATTATTGTACCTGATTATAATACCTGTCTAAAAACTCTTGGAATAATTCAAGAAACCGCTGAAAGCCCCTTTACTGATCAAAATCTTCAAAACCCTAGAATATTATTTCAGGGCTTATGAGTTAAATGACCCAGTTTTGGGTTATTTCATCTAAGAATAAATCTTTTGTACATTTAGCAACCCCTGTTGTAAAGATCCATGGATTCAGAATTCACTAAAAATCCGTACGATGTCTCTCTGAAACAGGCGGGTCCAAACAGGTGCCCGATAATTATTCATTGGCAATCAGGGAAATTATGAAAGATATATCAAAACAGATTGGAAATGATCTCATAACCGCCGATCCATGAGCCGATCATGCTGCCAAATCCTGGGAGCAAAAAGGCCAGAAAGACTTTAAGCAGCTTGTTTTTCCACCAGCCGGTCATCGTGGACATGTCTTCCAATACCGTTTCAAATTCACTGACTATCGGCGGCTGAACCAAAACCTGAACAAAGGCAGTGACATAGCCGGCACCGATAACAGGCGTCAGGCTGGTCACAGGTGATGCGGCAAAGGCGGAAACAATAGTAAGCGGATGGGCTAAGGCCAGTATCGCACCTATGGAAGAAGGGATGCCGTTAGCCAAGATCCAGTAAATCATATTGTCGCCGGCTGCATCGTACCCTTTTTGCCATGCGATTATACCGAGAGAGGTGAAGATGACCAGGGGAATAACCCAGCCCAGGACCTTCCACACCATGGACACGGGGGGGATAACATTAATGTCCTCCATCTGTGCATGTCTGTCCTCCAATAAAGCCTTCTTGATTCCCTCGACGTGGCCGGCCCCTACCACCGCAACAATCCTCTCACCCTCTGCCTTCTTGATTCTTTCTGATAAAAATGTATCCCGTTCGTCGATAAGGACCCGCTTCAGTTCGGGCAGGGCCTTGCCCAGTTCCAGCATAAGTTCTGAAAGTACATCTGTTTTTTTTAATTCGTTAAGTTTTTCTTCAGTGATTTCAGTTTTATCAAATAATCCGGCGAACATACTGGCCAAAAGATAATTTTTTTTGAAAAAGGAAACGGCATGCCAGGCCCTTCGCAGAGTGACCCTGACATCACGATCGCAAAGGGCTACGGAAATACCTCTTTCCTCTGCGGTCTTCACTGCCGCTAACAGTTCTGTACCTGGCAACACCCCGAGCTGGTCCCCCAGCCTTTTCTGGTAAGAAGCCAGTATCAGATTAAACAGCAGGATACTGAGCTGCTTTTTGCGTATAATTTCCTTAAGATCCAGAGAATCCCAACGTTTCTTTTTGGACAGTGTATCATACCTTCTGGCATCAAGTTCCACGCATACGCAGTCCGGCATTTCTTTATCAATCACCCTGCGGACCAAATCGACTGAATCCCTGGAGATATGAGCCGTGCCGATAAGAATAATCTCCCTGGTTCCCAGATGGATGATCTGTACATCCGAAGGATAATCTCTGTTTACTCGTTCTTGATCCAGCATCAATATTTTTCCAATATGTATGAGAGTTTTACAAAAACTCCTTGTTTTGTATGGGCTCTTTTTTTACTCTATTTCTGATCTTTGTACCAAATTAAATCTAATAGAATTTTCCAAAAAAATAGTTTAGGGTTCAATATCGAGAGACAGGGTAACCCCTATCAACAACTCTTTTAGAGTTTTGAAAAAAATTGACGGGAGCAGGCCCTGAAACAATTTTTCCTATGATGAGGTAACCCCGATAATCTCTTCCATAGTGGTTATGCCGGCGAGAAGTTTTCTGAGGGCGTCGTGCTTTAGTGTCATCATTCCATCCTTGAATGCCTGCTTTTTAATGGCTTCTTCACTTTCTTCAAAGTGTATCATTTCTTTGATTTTATCAGATGCAGACAGGACCTCATAGATCCCGATTCTGCCCCAATAACCAGTATTGCGGCAACAGGTGCAGCCTATGCCTTTTTTTGCCTGTGCTGGTTCTGATGTCTGGTAACCAAAGGCCCTTAGCTGATCTGCCGGGATCGTTACCGGTTTACCGCATGATTTGCAGACCATACGCACAAGTCTTTGTGCCACAATTCCAACCAGGGTGGAGGCGATGAGGTAAGAATCAAGGCCCAGATCCTTCAACCGCGTGATCGCACTGACTGCATCATTGGTATGCAAAGTGGAAAATACCAGGTGTCCGGTCAACGCTGCCTGTATTGCGTAGCGGGCGGTTTCCCTATCCCTTATTTCTCCAATCATAACGATATCGGGATCCTGTCTCAGGATATTCCTGAGTATAGAAGCAAATGTAACTTCTATATGTGGTTGTACTGCTATCTGATTAAATTCTTCGCAGACCATCTCAATGGGATCTTCAACCGTAATAATATTGAAATCCGGCGAGCTGAGGTGTCTAAGGGTGGAATAAAGTGTAGTCGACTTTCCACTTCCTGTTGGACCTGTGACAAGTACTATACCATGTCTGCTCTTTATCAATTTTTTGTATATTTGAAAATCTCTGTCTGAAAAACCAAGCTTGTTCAGGTCGCTGAATAGTATGTCTGCGCTTTGCAACCTCAGCACAAGCTTTTCACCAAAAGCCACCGGTATAGTAGAGATCCTGACCTCCGCTTCATCCTCCTTCCAGGCAACCTTCAAACGACCATCCTGAGGTCGACGCTTTTCCGCTATATCTAGTCTGGACATGGTTTTTATTCTGGTGCATATGGGTTCATGTACCACCCGCGGCAGGCGATATATGGTATGCAGGATTCCATCTATTCGAAGACGTATCCAGGACTGTGTTCTCTTTGGTTCTATATGAATATCGCTGGCACGCTGATCCAGGGCATACTGAAATAGATGGTCAACCGCTTTTTGTATATATTTGTCTGAGGACGCAAGATCCGGAGCTGCCAGCCTGACATACTGTTCAAGGTTAGATATATCCGCTGTCGGAATCTTAAGCACATTTTCAGCAGCTGCGATGGATTGCTTGAAGTCAAAAAATTCACTTATTATGCGCTCGATGTCTCTGCGGGGGGCTACAGAGATAAAAGTTCTCGCCTGGCAGGCCCTCTCAACATCCTGTTGCAGCTCCCTATCTTCAGGGTCATAACAGACTATTTCGAGATTACCATCCTCCCACGAAAGGGGCAACACCAGGCGTTTTTTCGCAAAAGAGGCCGGAAGTGTTCTGGTCACGATATCCATATCAAGGCGTAAAGGATCCAATCGTCTGAACTTCCATTTACGATTCCTTGCTATCAGGGAAATAATATCTGCTTCATCAAGATTAGTATCAGCAGAGTCTGCCCGTGGAAGTTGCAGTGAATCCAGCCATTGAACCAGATCTTTGCCCTTCCGCCTTGGTATAGAGAGCTTCGGAGTTAATTTTGTTATCTGCTCTCTGGACAGGAGGCCTTCCTTTTCAAGAATTAGGAAGATATAGTCATGGTCGTAATACGGATGGGACATGGGCCTTTGAGTCCTTGTGGTCTTTATTTGAATTATATTGTTTTCTTTAAATCGGATTAAGTCTCTTACGTCTTGAAGTCTGAAACATTGATTTCAATGACCAGTAGTGAAATAATACTGTTTTAATACTATAAGGATACCTGTTTTAGAATATTGATTACACAAATGACCGGCGTTTTGATAAGTGGAGTCAGAGAAATATCTTTTGGAATCTCTTTATTGGCCTTAAGGTTATTGAATTCAGTCTGAAAAATGCTATGTGCCCTGCTCGCTTTCTGATATCACCGTATGTACTCTCAGACTCCAGAGACACGTTTACCCTCACTGGCAGAGAGGCGCATCATTTGACTCACGTGAAGCGCTTTGGGCCGGGAGACCGTGTTGAGCTTGTAGACGGCTCAGGAATAGTAGCCAAGGCAAAAATCATATGGATAAACAGGTCTGAAGTCGGTTTACAGATTGTAGAGGTCTCAAAACAGCCAAATGATTGTCTGCCGATCAACCTGATTGTGGCACTCCTCAAGGCAGATCGTATGGGCTGGATGATACAAAAGGCAACAGAATTGGGCGTTCAGGCTATATACCCCGTAATTACTCAACATACTGTGATAAAAGTAGATCCCGAAAAAATCAGCAGGTACCTTGTCCGCTGGAATGATATTGCCGGACAGGCTTTGAAACAGTGCAGAGGAAGTATTATACCGACTATCCATGCTGTAACCCCTCTGGGAAATGCCCTTGGAAAGATCCCGTGTGCCGGCGCAAAAATTCTCCTGTGGGAGGAGGAAAAGAAACGATCTTTGTTTTCCGCTTGGAGAGACCAGAAAAATACTATTCCCGTAACTGTTATAACAGGGCCGGAAGGAGGCTTTGTCAGAGATGAGATTGTGACATGTAAGAAAGCCGGCTTTAACACTGCCACCATGGGTATAAGGACACTGCGTTCTGAAACAGCGGCTATTGGAGCCGTAGCATCCCTGGCGGCGATAATGAATTCGTGCATGGAGGGAAAATCTTGAGCCTGGAACACTGTCATGCCCTGATTCTGGCTGGAGGCTTTGGAGTCCGACTGTGGCCGAAAAGTCGACAATACAGAGCTAAGCAGTTTCTCTGCATCGACAGCCGGGATACACTGCTTAAGCAGACTATTTCCAGAATTCGGCCTATGTTTCCTTGGGAGAGGATCTGGGTAGTTACAAAACCGGCCCAGGAAAAAGATGTGTTAGCCGATGTACCTGAACTTATCAGATCTAATATACTTATTGAGCCATGCCCTAAGGGGACAGCCGCGGCAATTTCGCTGGCTACAGCCAGGATTGAGTCCCTCTATCCCGGCAGCTTGATAGCAGTTTTACCCTCTGACCACCTTATCGAGGACGAGGGAAAATTCAGGTCTGTTTTACATGCCGGGCTTTCCTTCGCCGGACTCAGCCCTTGTCTTGTTACTTTTGGAATAAAGCCCGTAAGGGCTGAGACCGCCTATGGTTATGTGGAAATCGGCAGGCTGGAAACCAAGATAGGGGATAAAAACTGCTACAGCGTTTCGGCATTCCACGAAAAGCCCGACAGAGAGACTGCACTCAATTACCTTTCATCAGGAAATTTTCTCTGGAATAGTGGAATTTTTGCCTTTTCATCCCGGGTATTGTTTGAGGCCCTCAAAAAATGGATGCCCGCGGCATGGGAGTCACTTGAACGTATCAGTTCCCTCTCCGGCTCAACGGAGGAGGCATCTACGGTCAATAAATACTATAGCCGAATGCCGGATGATTCTCTGGACAAAGGTGTTCTGGAAAAGGCCTCTAATGTCGTAATTTTCCCCTGTGATTTCGGCTGGCATGATATGGGAGTCTGGGAAACCTATTACGATCTATCGATCAAGGATGATGACGGAAATGCCATTAATGGTACCGTGGCCTCTGTTGGGTGCAACAATTGTCTGCTCATTTCGGAGGGTGTTGTACTGGTGGCGGCGGTAGGGATAGAGAATATGGTAATTGTGGCCGAGGGTGATGCGGTCCTGGTCTGCCCAAGGAACAGGCTCAATGATGTTAAACAGGTAGTAGAAAAGATCAAGGAAAAAGGTCTTGTGAAATATCTCTGATGAAGATCCGTGCTAATCACCTTACCGTCCTCCGTATCATACTGTTACCTATTCCGTATTTCTTGATCTATGGAGATATCAAGGCACAGATCACAGGTCTTGCCTGCTTTGCTCTTTTGGGTCTTACTGATTATTTTGACGGCCTGCTGGCCCGCCATGACGGCAGCACTCCTCTGGGCAGGCTCCTTGACCCGGTAGCCGACAAGATATTTATATCTGTTACCCTGATACCCCTTGTTGATCTCGGCATCCTTCCCCTGTGGATCGTATGGCCCATTTTTTTAAGGGAATTCATGGTGACGGAGTTCCGTGCATTCTGCACTAAATCGAGAAGGCAACTCCGTGTCACTGAACTCGCAAAAATCAAGACTACTCTTCAAATGATAGGAGCGGGCCTGATTTTCATAACCCATATATTTCCGGACAAAACAGTTCTTATAGTATTTTTGTCCAGTGCCTTGCTGGCAACTCTATCCCTGGCTGCATTCCTCTACTGGAGAAATCATCACGTGCCAACGCGTGTGCAAAAGGCATTGGGCCTCTTTGCATTTGGGCTTGCAGTCGGGCTGGCACTTAGACCGCCACAGATTATTATTACATATGGCCTTGTTATGCTGGGTATTACCCTGATGTCTGGCAGCCAGTATTTCATTATAGGCCTTCCCGAATGTATTAGACAGGGACTGTCGGCCCTGGTAAGGCTTCTTGCCTCTTTAATACTACCACTCTTATCACTCGCCCTGATGCCATTAGCGCCGAAAGAATTGAGCGTCCTGGTGGTCATTATCGCAGCGCTGGAGTTTGGAAGTCAGGGTCTTGACATGTGGGCTGTACAAGAGGGAAAAGTCGATATCTCATGGATAAAAAGACATATAATTATACCTGTTGCCTTACTGTCGCTTTTGCTGGGCTGGGTGTTTTATGGGTTTAACAGTGCAGTTCCTGCCTTTCTCTGGATTACAACCGGTCTTTGTGTTTGTTACACTATGGCCAATACCAATATATACTGGAAAGCCGCCCGTACTACCCATAATATCTCTAAAAAACAGGACGCGGGTAAATAAAAAGCCAAACCGGCTTGATTTTCAGACGTGGTCTCATTATAAAAATAAATATGTATGCGGATTCCCATCTAGGGCCTAAAGAGCTGAAAAACCCCCTAACTATAAGAGAAGAGATTCAGGAACGCGAACGTCTGGTCCTGTGTCCTCAGGCCTGTCTCAGCAGCAATACCAAGGGAAGACTCTATTATGTCGAGCCCTGCAATATACGAACACCGTTTCAGAGGGATCGCGATCGTATCGTCTATTCCAAATCATTTCGCCGTCTCAAGCATAAGACACAGGTATTTTTGTCACCAATGGGAGATCATTATCGCACCCGTCTTACACACACATTGGAGGTATCAGAGATAGCAAGGACAATCGCCAGGGCACTTCGCCTCAACGAGGATCTGGCAGAGGCCGTGGCCCTGGGCCACGACCTTGGTCACACCCCATTTGGTCATGCCGGTGAAACTATTTTAAATGAGATTGTGCCCGGGGGGTTTTCTCATCCCCGTCAGGGCTTGAGAGTAGTAGATGTGCTGGAAAACGGCGGCCGGGGTCTTAACCTCACCTATGAAGTGCGGGACGGGATATTCAAGCACTCGAAAGGTTTCGGAGAAATCATCCCCAAAAAATCAAATAAGTGGGCCATGACTGTTGAGGGCAGAGTTGTGCGCATAGCAGATGTCATTGGCTATCTGAGCCATGATCTGGACGACGCAATCAGGAGCAAAGTAATCTCTGAAAAGGATATACCTGCAGAGTGCAAAGAGGTATTGGGAGAAAATCACGCCACCCGTATCTCTACCATGATTAAAGACGTGATATCAAGTACTAAGGTGGTGGATGGTGAGATGGAACTCGGAATAAGTCCCTGCCTTTATGAAACGATGATTCGCCTCCGGGGCTTTCTTTATGACAATGTTTACAGGGCACCTCAGGTCCATAATGAGTTTGAAAAGGCAAAAAAAATCCTCTTTGACCTGTACGAGTTTTTTTTAAAAAATAAAGACGCCTTTATACGGGAAAATATTCGCATGTTTGAATTAGAAGCGGTGGAAGTCGACGACAAGACGCCTTATGAACGGAGGGTATGTGATTTCATAGCCGGCATGACCGATCGATATGCACAGAATCTTTACTCGCGGATCTTTATTCCGGCTTCAGTAGTTTAGTATCTTGGTTCTAAACTTCGTATTTTTTGGCAGAATATTTTGAACTTAGTGCCCTTCGGGTGGACTTAGAAAATTTTCGACACGAATTCACGAATAGAACCTTTAAAGGCTCCTACAGATGACATGTTCGCGGCGCAACCGCGGGCATGGAATTGGAATAACGGGCAATTCGCCCATTCGCGGCGCATCAGCGCAGCGAACACGTGGCATCAGTGGGCGCACGCTTTTTGCGCTCCGCTGAATGCCGATGTTAGGCAA
>CAZPDU010000269.1:0-4729 GCA_964585405.1 uncultured Thermodesulfobacteriaceae bacterium
CATGGCCTTGAGGGCGTCGACTGCCCGCTCGGGTGAATTATAGACAGGGAGTCCGGCCGCAACCAGTTCTTTGTTCCCTGGCATAACATGTTTGCCCCCCATGAATGCAGCAAGAACAGGCTTGTCAGATCTCACGCAATCAGCAATAGCTCTTGCAGTCTCTGCAGGTCTTGTCATGGCCTGGGGCGTCAGAATCACGATAATAGCGTCTACTGAATCATCATCTTGGGCGGTGCTTAATGCAACAGCGTATCTTTCAGGATCAGCATCACCCAGCACATCTACTGGATTTCCTGTACTCGATGCCCTTGGAAGCTTACCTTTAAGGGCGGCTGCAGTATTAGAGGCCAAGGCTGCGACAGTCATGCCTGATTTTTCTACAGTATCTGCAGCCATTGTTCCTGGGCCACCAGCGTTCGTAATAATTAGAACGCGGTCCCCCATGGGAAGAGGCTGCATTGCCAGGGCTGATGCGTAATCAAAAAGGGCCTGGAAATTATCTGCCCGTATTACTCCTGAGCGTCTAAAAGCAGCTCCGTAAGCAATGTCGGCTCCAGCAAGACCTCCCGTATGAGATGAAGCCGCCTTCAGTCCTGAAGGGGTAGTCCCGGCCTTGAGTATTACCACAGGCTTAATTGAACAAGTATCTTCAGCCGCCTTAACAAAATCATCACCAGCAACTATATCTTCAAGGTATCCAACGATTACTTTTGTATTGTCATCTTTGGCTAAGGCCTTCAGAAAATCAACCTCTGTGAGATCTGCTTTGTTACCAAGACTTATGAGCTTCGCAAGCCCGAAATGGCCTGTTACAGACGAATCTACAATGGCGGTACAGAGTGCTCCTGACTGGGAAAAAACTGATATATTTCCTGATTCAGGCATGGAACCAGCAAACGAGGCATTCATGTGTTCATGTGTGTTCATAATACCCAGACAGTTAGGTCCAAGTAAACGAACATTGTGGGCTCTGCAAAGCCCTGCCATCTTCTGCTCAAGCCTCGCACCTTCTTCGCCTGTCTCCCTGAAGCCTGCAGTAATTACTGCGAGGGCCTTTACTCCTGCATCTATAGAGGATTGTGCGGCGTCCATGACATTCTGACGAGGAACGGTCACAATTCCCAAATCCACAGTTCCTTCATAGCTTTTAAGGGTTTTATAACATTTGAGCCCGAGTATCTGATCTGCTGATGGATTGACAGGTACTATATTACCGGCAAAACCGCCGTTTATCAGGTTGGCTACTATCTCATGGCCCACCTTTCCGGGTGTTCTCGATGCCCCGATCACTGCAATGTTTTTAGGGTAGAGCAAAGCTTTCAGCATGTTTTATAGATGCATTTCATACAACTAATTCAAAATTGTGGACCTTAAAGTTTATTAAATACGGTCCAATTACTTTTAATTGTCTTTAGAGTTTTTGTAAATAGTGAATTAACTCATATATAATGAGTTTTTTTGAATAAAACGAAAAGGGGTACATCTTGATCAGCATTGCATAATGCCTATTGTTCATTCATTGAATGGGATATATTCATGTTTTGTGATATAATTTATAGGATATGGAGATATAATTTTTATCGGTTTGATCGTAAATTGTAAAGGAGAATTTTTTATGAAAGAGGCCCTTTTTTATACAGTTGAGGACAAAGGTAAGGTACAATGCCAGCTCTGTAACCACCGTTGTCATATCAAGCCGGGGAAAAGAGGAATTTGCAAGGTTCGTGAGAACAGGGACGGCAAGCTCTACAGCCTTGTATACGGTAAGATAGTTGCGGAAAACTCAGACCCGATTGAAAAGAAACCACTTTTTCATTTTTTGCCTGGCTCAATCTCGTATTCAATTGCTACGGTAGGATGCAACTTTAAGTGTCTGCACTGTCAGAACTGGCAAATTGCTCAGTATCCAAATATCTATGAAGGCGATATACCTGGAGAGGAAAGAAATCCTAAGGATATTATAAATGAGGCGGTTTTGCATGGAGCAAAAGGTATCAGCTATACGTATGTTGAACCCACAATCTTTTATGAATTTGCTTTTGATTGTGCAATTTTAGCTAAAAATAGGGGGCTTAAGAACGTATTTGTCAGTAATGGCTATATGACTCCGGAAGTGACACGTCATCTTGCCCCTGTACTGGACGGAATAAATATTGATATCAAGGCCTTTACGGATAAATTTTACCACGATGTCTGCGGTGCAAGGCTTAAACCTGTGCTTGACAATGTAAGACTGATGCACGAATTGGGAGTATGGGTGGAGGTCACAACACTGGTTATTCCCGGATGGAATGATTCCCCAAAGGAGTTAAGAGATATAGCCAGGTTTGTTAAAGAAGTTGATTCATCAATACCTTGGCACGTCACTGCATTTCATCCAACCCACAAAATGTTGGACAGACCGCCTACTCCGGTTGCCACCCTCCGTCTGGCCAGGGAGATAGGCCTTGAGGAAGGTCTCAGATTTGTCTATGAGGGTAACATACCTGGTGAGGGCGGAGAGAATACCTATTGCCCTGCTTGCGGGGCAGAAGTCATCAAGAGAATAGGCTTCAGGATAGTGAAAAATTCGCTGTCAGATGGAAGATGCAGTGAGTGCGGAGAGATTATTCAGGGGGTATGGAGCTGATCATTTCTTTTTCGCCTTCTACTGGGTCTTCGACCCATACGTCTATTAAGAAAGTCTTGTATGACTGCAAAATAGAGGCTACCCGCTTTTGCCGCTATATCCTCCCTGCATTGGCTGGGGATGATCTGAAGCTGGGTCGCCTTTGATCGACTTTCAGCCACAAGCCACTCAATCTGGTTCAAGGATATGACCTTGTCGCGGTGGCTATGCAAAAAAAGTACAGCCTTGCTGTAGTTACTCATTTTAGAGCGGTTTGAAAAAGGATTTTTTCCAGAAAGCCCTAATTCATTTATTCGAATTCCATTGCCTACAAGAAAGCCTTCTGTCAAGTCAAATGCGCTTTCCATAATAAGGGCCATAGATTCATCATCGTGTTGGCAGGCAAGATTCAACGCAACGGCAGATCCCAGGGAACGACCCATGAATACCAGCGGCCCAGTCCTTTGGTGTGTGTCGTACCAGTCCTTTACAGCATGGTAAAATACTTCAGCGTCCTGAGGCAAGGTGCTTATGGATGGTTTCCCTTCACTATGCCAGCATCCGCGGTAGTCCATTGTTATCAAGTTGATACCAATTTGCCCAAATCCGTTTGCCAGATTAATGATATCTGCTTCACGGTCATACTCTGCCGGGAAAAACAGGATGTGGGGCTCTTCCGGTATGCCACTAAAGATTCTACAATGGATACTAATACCGTCTGAGGATTTTGCTGTCAGGGCAACTGCTGTTGCTCTTTCTGCTATACAGGATTCTTCCCCCGTCCCGTAAGAACTCTTTCTGTTCCTAAAAAAGAAATTTATTATCTCTGGATGGTCCAGTTGACTCAGATGATTGTTTATAGCCACTTCTGTCTTTCTTCAAAGGACTGAATCTGTCGCCTTATGAATCTCCTGGCAAAGGATTTATGCCCCATATAGTACAATGCATATTCTTTTAGTTCATTCAACATTTGATCAAAGATTTTGTCTTTTTCCCTGTCGTCTGCGAAGTTTCTCTCCTTTTTCAGCTCGAAATATATTTCAGGGCCTTGATCTTCTAAAAAGTCTTTGTAAAGCCCTTGATACTTGTCAGCGAAGTCTTTTTCACTGATTTTTATTGGAATCCTGGCAAGTAATTTCACAAGCCATCTGTCCCCGGCTACAAGACGGGAATAGTCATATATTTCCAAAACAAGATTGTTTGGAAGATCTATTTTTTCAACGATCCTGGAAGATAATCCCTTCAAACTGTCGTGTTTCTGAGATTTTTCCAATATATATTCTCTCAGACTGTATAGGTTTTAGTGTTTAAAGGCTCTTTGACCTGTAAATGCCATAGTAACAGGTGGTTCGGGCTCATTGCACGCCTCGATAGATTCCCAATCTCTCAGGGAGCCACCTGGGTGTACAATTGCCGAAATACCCTGTTTGATACCTACATCCACCCCGTCCCTGAATGGAAAGAATGCATCAGAGACCATAACAGAACCGGGAAGGCCGGCGCGATCTGCCTTTACCTGTTGATCGATTTCGTCCTTTTCAGCAGAGTCACGTTCTCCTTTATTTATTGAAAGCTCGAGCTCCTTGTAAGCCATTCCCAGTCTGTCGTAGCAGAGAATGTCTGCATACTTTGTATATGCCTTATAGACTGCGATTTCAGCTACACCGACTCTGTCCTGTTCTCCTGTGCCTATCCCTACGGTTACTCCATTTTTGACATAGATAACAGAGTTGGAGGTAACTCCTTGCTCGACTGCCCACCCGAACAGCATGTCTTCATATTCCCTGTCATCTGGCAGACGATTAATCTTATATATCTTGCCCTGGTATTCACATTCAGCAGGCTTCAAGTCTTTTTTGGTACGGATTTTGTTTACAGGGGATTGCTGGACTATGATTCCTCCATCTATCAGGCTTTTAAAGTCTATAAAACGCCTGTCCCAAAATGTCTCCAATTGATCGATGCGTTTGATCCGAATAATTCTTAAATTCTTCTTTTTAGACAGTATATCTACTACGCCTTCTTCGTAATCAGGTGCACACACGACCTCAAGATACTGACCGCTCAGGGCCTCGGCGGTTGGCTTGTCTATGGGCCTGTTGAGGGAAACGCACCCTCCAA
>CAZPDU010000270.1:0-30904 GCA_964585405.1 uncultured Thermodesulfobacteriaceae bacterium
TCCAAATACGACAGGGTCATTGATTATTCTGGTGGTAAACCTGCAGGAAGAGCCATCGGGTGAATCGATCCGGAAGGAGGTAATAAACACAATTTACAAAGACGCTGCAGCCCTCGATTCCCGTGGATATCTTCACTATACAGAAGAGCAGAATGTCTCCTGTGATATTATCGGACTACCCAGGGCTGGGGCTATTATTGAGGCGAACGAAACCCACACACGCACCGCAGAAGTAAATATAGATCTTCAAAAGGTATGTCCGATCTCAGGACAAGAGAGTCTACAGAAAAACGGACAAAATATGTTGAAAATACCAATTACCCAGGTAGTCATTTACGGATGGTATGATAATGAACTGGGGAGCTATGTGAATATGCTGGGAGATCGCGTTGTATCAGTAGCGGAATTTATGTAGTTCTCTATTTAGAGACAGCACCTGCCATGTTAGAGATATTCAAGGTACTCCAGCACGGGCCATATAATTTGCAGACGCATTTATCGCTATTTATTTGGCCCTGTTGAGTTTGGAAAAGTGGTGACTCAATATTTAGACCGCTTTAATAACTGATTTGTTGCAGTTTGACTATAAGTCGTTGCGAAATCAGCTCTGTATTTAACTCACATGGTAATATATTACCTTGATCATGAACCCGCCCTATGTTATTGGAAGATCTTATCCCCTAGAGGCCTCTCAAATACTGAAAGGACTTCAAGATAGAGAATGCTTTGTATTCCTTGAGACTTCCAGAGTTTCCAAAGAGAATAATACCTCATATCTCTTTTTAGATCCAATAAAGATTATCACTGCATATGGCCCCAACGATCTGGGGTCTCTTTACACATCCATGGAAACGGCCCTTAACAGGGGATACTACCTCGCTGGATGGTGGACTTATGAATGGGGATATGCACTTGAGCCCAAATTATGGCATCTTTTGGATACACCGAAGCGCAAAGCGCCTCTGGTATGGCTGGGTGTATTCGAGAACCCAAAGATATGGATTCATCACTGTGATGCACCTTTTTATCATTTAAAACAAATTCCAGACATACAGAAAAACTTAGGACCTCTGAAACCGGAGGTAACAAAGGGCCAATATATCAAGAACATTAATAGTATAAAGGAATATATAGCAAGTGGTCACACCTACCAGGTCAATTACACCTTAAGGGAAAGGTTTAACTATACTGGTCTCCCATCGGATCTTTATCTATCACTAAGGGCCAGGCAAACTGTATCCTATGGAGCAGTTATACGTACAGGGAGAAAATGGGTGCTCTCCCTTTCTCCGGAACTCTTCTTTCGCCTGGAAGGTGAAAAGATCTGGTCTCAACCCATGAAAGGCACATCTAAAAGGGGGAGGACAACTGAAGAAGATTTTGATCTGGCAAATTTTCTGGCCAATGACCCAAAAAACCGGGCAGAGAATATAATGATTGTCGATCTATTGCGAAATGATATTGGGCGGCTCTCTCTCTCCGGAACGGTCAGGGTACCGGAACTCTTCACTGTAGAGCGCTATGAGACTCTTTTTCAGATGATATCCAGGATAGAGGGGAAAATCCGTCCGGACACCCCCTGGCATAATATATTTAATGCCCTTTTCCCATGCGGATCTGTGACCGGCGCACCAAAAATCCGGACAATGGAGATTATTTCTGAACTTGAGTCTTCTCCACGAGGCATATATACCGGCGCCATAGGATTTATCTCTCCTAAAAGAAAAGCAGTCCTAAATGTAGCTATAAGGACAGTTATCCTAGAGGGAGAAAGCGGAGAACTCGGGATAGGAAGCGGAATAACAATAGATTCAGATCCTGAAAAGGAATATGAAGAGTGTAAACTCAAGGCTGAATTTCTGACAAATTCTTCCTCCTTATCTTATAAAAAAGGTGGACTGATGTCAGATTTCTCCCTTGTAGAGACTATGAGGTGGAATCCTGAAGGGGTAAAACAATCAGCAATGGAGGGTTATTTCCTGCTGGAAAGGCATCTTCAAAGGCTCTCGCGCTCCGCCCACTATTTCGCCTTTTACTTGGACCTGGAGAAGGTCACTAGAAAATTAGATGAATTTGCAAAGGCACTGTATTCAAAAAAGAGAGCCTACCGGATCCGCGTTTTGCTGGAAAGAGATGGTTCTCTGAATATTTCAGCCTCTGCGCTATATATACAAAAGAAGCGGATTTGTTTTGACCTGTCGACAAAGACAATTGACTCTAGAGACCCCTTTCTCTATCACAAAACCACATACAGACCCCTTTATACGGAAGAATATCAAAGGGCCAAGACCAGCGGGCTTTTCGACTGTGTGTTTGCAAATGAGCGGGGTGAGCTTACTGAAGGTACAATAAGTAATTTATTCCTAGATATTGATGGTAAAATCGTCACGCCGCCCGTATTAAGCGGTCTCTTAAACGGTACCTTGCGTCAGGATATTATAGAACATGGCGATGCCGGAGAGCGGGTGCTCTATCCGAATGATCTGAAGAAGGCCAAGGCAATATATCTGGCAAATTCGGTACGCGGATTTTTAAGGGCAAGCTACAGAGAGAGGTCAGAGGTTTAGAATCATGAATATTAAGCTAAGGACCCTAAACCTCTAACTTTCAAATGGACATGCTCTCGCCAGGCTTCAGCTCTACCAACTCAGTATCAACTTGCTGGGATTTAAGTTCTGTATTGAAATCCTCTACAGTGCCCGTAAGGGCAGGAAAGGAACCATAGTGCATGGGAATAACTTTTTCTGCCCTGAGAAATTTACATGCACATGCGGCCTCCCTGGGTCCCATGGTATAATGATTTCCTATAGGGAGCATGATAATCGAGGGTCTATACATCCCCCCTATAAGGGCCATATCCCCAAACAAACCAGTATCTCCTGCATGGTAAAGAATGAGTCCGTCTTCAAGGCGAATCACAAAGCCTGCCGCCTCTCCCGCATAGAGAATTTCATCTCCTTCCTGTATAGAAGAACTATGAAGCGCTGGTACCATGGTGATTGCCACTCCCTTTGTTATATAAGTTCCTCCAATATTCATACCTGTCACATTGGGAAGGCCTTTAATAAGTAGATATTGCTGTATTTCATGGATTGCCACCACTTCGGTAGCAGATGATCTGGCCATATCCAGACAGTTACCTATGTGATCTTCGTGAGCATGAGTAATAAGAATAAGATCGGCATCCAGTGAATCAGGCCTGCCCGCAGCTTGAGGATTGTCAAGCCATGGATCAATCCATATCTTCAAATCCTGTTCTGTAACTATTCTAAAGGCCGAATGACCAAAAAAGCTGAGTTTATGAGACATGACTACCCCTTTCTATTAAATAAAAAATTAGCAGAAAACTAATGTTCATTTTGATTACTTTGCAAAAAGTCCAAAAATATGATTCCAGTAGAAAAGCCAGTGACGCATGCACAGGATTTACTCATTACCGGGATCTATAAACCTATAATAAGTAGGCCACAGTGGTCAGGAAGTCGAAGCAACAAAGCAGATGGCGTATTTTCAGCTGAATCATTTATGAATATCTTCTGGTCTTACTATCGCTGCTGGTTCAAAGACATTCAGGTCATTCAGACTGGTAAATCCGATATCCAGCTTTTTGAAAATATTGAATTCAATTTCAGTAACTTCGTCGTAAAGCCTCCTTATCATCTCCCGGCGCTCCGGAGTGGTCCCATAACGTATTAGCAGATCCTCAAACCTCTCTGATAGTGTGACTATCGTGCAGTGCTTCACACGCTTATCTGCATAGTTTACAATTAAGGCCTCGTTTATATGGGAATCATATCTAATATCCTGGTCAAGACGCACGTGTTGACGTACTATATCTGCCACCTCATTATATCCCAGGATCTGAAACAACCTGAAGGCCGACAAGGCATGGTTCTCTCCTGTATTAATAGAATCCATCTTGGTTATATCATGCAGAAGTCCCCCTGCCTCCACCAGGCCTATATCAAGATCTTCACCTGACATTTTGAGATAAGATGAGATAAACACTCCTACCTGGGCCACTCTGAGACTGTGAGACACTATATGTTCTGGCACTCGATACTCTTGCAATAAAGCAAGGCACTTTTTCCTGTCGAGGAATTCTAGTGTAATTACTTACCCCCTCTCAATTAGTGTGTCCGTTTATATTCCATTTTGCTACTATGCCAAAAAATAACAATATTACAAGAACGGCTTTGTTTACAAACACTCAAAACGACACTGAAATCTGTATTTCGCCTCTAGGCGTATATTATGAATCTTTATTCATGGAAAAGTATAAGATAGAAAATTCTAAAAATTGGACGAAAATTGAAGAATTTGTGAGTTCACTTCGTTATGAACAGACTGTTGAAAAACCACTTTCATTATCAGAAACTACTAAAATTATACCAATTTTCTCTAGATATAAAAAACCTAGTTTTCTCCGCAAGTTATGCAAATCGCCAAAAAAAGTAACAAAAAATCCGAAAGATAGCCCTTTGTTGATAACTAATGTCCTGACTTCATAATAATCTCTGCTTCTCCACTTTGACAGCAGGAGACAGCTTCATTATGAATTACTTCACAATTACGATGTTGGTCAAAAATGTTAATTATTCAAACTGCAGAACTTTACATTTTTTGAAAGGGTCAACAAGGTAAACGATAAACTGATTTACAACGCCGCAAAAGTCGCACTATATGAAACGGAATTAAATGACTTAGAATAAAAGATCTTTAAAATAAATTTATTCAGAGTCATAGCAGGTTATATATACTTTTCTGCTAATTGAGTGAAAACGGATCTCTACCTTGTTAAGAATTGACCTGTAGTTAGAATAATAAACTTCCTGTTAATTAAAGATCACATTTGCGTTAGGTCATCAGAAATGGAAAAAGTCTGGCAGGGTCTAAAAGAAGCTCTTCGTCTTAGAATACCTGAAGGCAGCTATCGGGTATGGATTGCTCCTCTCACTTATGCAGGGGCAGATGGTGACACCATTATTGTCCACTGCCCCAATCAGTTCTGTGTTTCCTGGGTTCAAGAACGCTATTTGCCCATTTTAAAGGAAGCACTTAGTCAAGAGGGGCATACTTGGAAAATAAAGCTTGCACCGGCTGAAATAGTAAAAGAGGCTGCACGTAATCAATTACACCTTCCCAACTTCGCCCCCAATGAAATTTCAAGGCCCAAATTCTGTGAACGTTTTACCTTTAATGAGTTTGTGGTTGGGGACAGCAATCGTTTTGCATTTTCAGCGTGCTGGGCCACTGCTAATGGAGGGGGTAATCACAACAATGTCATTTATCTGCACTCTGAAGCAGGACTCGGTAAAAGCCATCTTACACAAGCGGTGGGGCAGAAGATACTTGAGCAGACACCGAGTACAAGACTTTGTTATCTGACTGCCAACGACTTTACCTCCCAAGTCGTAAAATCAATAAAAAACGGGCAAATGGAGGCCTTTGTAAACCATTACCAAAAGGATTGTGATGTTTTGCTACTTGAAGAGGTCCATTCTTTTGCCGGGAGAGAAAGGACTCAGTCAGAACTTGCCCTGGCCCTTGATCCCCTTATGGACAAAGGGAAGATAATAATATTTACCGGAAATCAACTCCCGAGGCAGATACAAAGCGTGAATGAACAACTGCGATCAAGGTTGGCCAGTGGAATTATCACTTCCATAAATCCACCGGATCTGCCTACCAGAAGGAAGATCATTGAACGTAAGGCAAAGAATCATGGAATATGCCTTAAAGAAGAGATTGTTGATTTTTTTGCCCAGCATCTAAAGGGTGACATAAGGCGGATTGAAGGGGCGGTAATTGGCCTCGTGACCAAGTCCTCGTTACTTAGACAGACTGTGAATATTGATCTGGCCAGAGAAGTAATTAAAGACTTAGTCGGAGAACCTGAGGCAATTACAGTCATGGATATAAGGAAAATGATCTGCTGCCATTTTCAATTGAGCAGGGATGAGATTTGTTCAAAATCAAGAAAGAGGTGTATTGCCCTGCCAAGACAAATGGGCATGTATCTTGCGCGCCGCTATACCGATTCCTCTCTTGATGCGATCGGCAAAGAATTCAGCCGTGATCATGCCACTGTTCTGCACTCTGTTAACCGCATAAAGGAACAGATGGATGAATCTAGCAAGTTAAGACATAAAATGGAATTTCTCATCAATCAAATCCAAAAACAGCAGTGGTGTAACTAAAGGCTTACTCGGCGGTTAATAAGACGTGAAAAAGAGTGTGGCCCAGAAGATTCTGAACATTGTCGGGCCCCAGAATTTTTCTACAGATCCAGCCGATCTAGAGTGCTATTCCTATGATGCCAGCAGCATTATTTCCCTGCCGCAGGCCGTAGTGATGCCGGTGTCTACTGAACAGGTCTCACAGATACTGTCCCTTGCAAATCAAGAAGGCCTGGCAGTATCCCCAAGAGGCGCCGGCACAGGTACCACAGGAGCGTCTGTCCCGATAAACCGGGGACTTGCGCTCTGTCTTGCCAAGATGAATCGAATAATATCCATCAACCCCAAGGACCTCACTGCCCTGGTAGAACCAGGAGTCGTTACCGGAGAGTTACAGGAAGAAGTATCACGATACGGACTGTTTTATCCTCCAGACCCGGCAAGTATGAAGTTTTGCACGATTGGAGGAAACGTGGCCACTGGTGCCGGAGGACCAAGGGCGGTAAAATACGGTGTAACCAGAGACTACGTCATGGCCCTTGAGGTAGTACTTGCTGACGGGACTGTTATCCACACCGGTACCAAGACGGCAAAAGGAGTAGTGGGATACGACCTTACCAGGTTACTGGTAGGCTCTGAGGGTATGCTGGGTGTGGTGACCGGTATTACCTTGAGGCTTTTGCCTGCCCCGGAATCAGATGGCACTCTTATTGCATTTTTCCCTGATACAAAATCAGCTTCAAATACCGTGGTAAGCCTTTTCGAATCAAGGATCCTGCCCAGATGCGCCGAATTCCTTGACAAGCTGAGCATAGGACTGATATCAGAGCAACTTCCGGTCGCAATAACTGAAAGCGCCGATGCCATGCTGCTTATTGAAGTGGATGGAGTTCAGGAGTCTATTCCGAGACAGCTTGAGGCGGTCAAGAAATCCTGCAGAGAATGTGGGGCAACTGACATACATGTGGCCAAATCGAAGGATCAGGCAAAGATTTTTTGGGCTGCCAGACAGGCCCTGGCCCCTTCTATCAGAACCCTTGGTTTTCCGGACAAAATCAATGAAGACATATGTGTTCCAAGGAGCTGTCTGCCTGAAATAATCAGTAGACTGGAAAAGATAGGCAGAAAAAATCGGATCACAATCCTCAGCTTTGGCCATGCAGGTGACGGAAATCTTCATGTAAATCTTTTGCTTGACCTAAGCAACAGGGAAGAGAAGTTAAGGGGAAAAGCCGCTGTAATGGAGGTAATGGAGGCGACCTTGGCACTCGGAGGGACTATTTCGGGAGAGCATGGAGTTGGTCTTACAAAAAGGCCTTTCATCCAGATGGAGATAGACAAGAAGGGTCTCGAGATCATGAAGGGTATAAAAAGGATATTTGATCCAGGAAATATTCTGAATCCCGGAAAAGTTTTTCCATAGAGGCCTTGGAAACAGATAATTATAGACATTTTATCCTTTCGAACCGACATATAAATGTCGAATAGAGAACAAGGAATTATGAATGCCCGATATAACGATCTCATAACCGCTCATGATTTGGAATTCTTCATTCAATACTAAGTGATGAAAACAACATGAAAGTCTCAGCCATTATAGTAGCAGCCGGTGCTGGTATTCGTGTCGGTGCGAATATTGCGAAACAGTTTTTAAACCTTGGAGGACGGCCTGTCCTTGCTTGGAGTCTCAACACGTTTGACAGTTCAAGCATGGTAAACGAACTTGTAGTAGTAGCGCCTCCTTCAGACGATGGTTGTACTGTCAAAATAACAGAGCAATGGGTAAACAGGGTAAGGGTCAAGGTGGTACCGGGAGGGGCAACCAGACAAGAATCAGTAAAGGCGGGGTTGGATGCAGTAGATCCAGGGCTTGATTGGATAGCCGTACATGACGCCGCAAGGCCACTTGTTACCCTTGCACAAATAGAGGCAGTGTGTTTTTTGGCCCATAAGGTAGGATCTGCTATCCTTGCCGTCCCTGTATGGGACACGGTAAAAGTAGTGGGAGAAAACGGACTGATTATCAGAAGCCTGGACCGAAACCGTCTCTATATGGCCCAAACGCCTCAGGTCTGCAGAAAGGAAGATCTGCGCTCAGCCTACAGACTGGCAGAAAATAAAGGCGTAAGGGCTACCGATGAAGCAGGCCTCCTGGAGCTCACAGGGATTAGCGTAGGTGTGTTGGAGAGCAGCCCCAGCAACTTCAAGATTACCACTCAGGAAGATCTCAATATGGCTGAAGCGCTTATTACTTCTATTAAGACAGTATGAGCCTCTTAAAATACCCATAAAATATTCCCATAACAATAAAGGGAGGCACTGGATCCAGTGCCTCCCTTTATATATTCAGCTAAAGCAAGCCGCAGCAGCTACTTCATGGCTTCGCCGGATGCAGCCTTCTGCATCTTGATCTCGACCTTTTCGGTCAGGCCTTCGTAGTACTTACGAAGGATGGCGAGAACCTCCTCGCGGCCAAAGTGATCCGGAATGTCTCCACCTTCGGAGAGCATCTTGCGCAGCTTGGTACCGCTGAGAATGACACGGTCTTCTTTACCATGGGGGCAGGTCCTCATGGAGGCCATGCCGTCACATTTGTGGCAGTAGAAGGTCCAGTCGATCTTGAGCGGCTGGCAGAGTAAAGCCTTGCCCGGTACTTTACATGCGTCTTCATAGCTGGAATAAGGTATCCTGTCAAAAATTTCCTGGGCCTCAAACATCCCATAGAAATCACCCACACCGGCATGGTCCCGGCCTATGATCATTCTGCTTACGCCGTAATTCTGGCGGAATGTGGCATGCAGCAGGGCCTCACGGGGCCCGGCATAACGCATATCCAAGGGATAACCACCCTGTACGATGTTATCTGGCACAAAATAGCCCTTCACCAGGGTATCGATGCACTTTACGCGTACGTCAGCTGGAATATCGCCCGGTTTGAGAGCACCTATCAGGGAATGGATTATAACACCATCACAGACCTCGACGGCAATCTTGCAAAGATACTCATGGGAGCGGTGCATGGGGTTCCGCAGCTGAAGAGCCGCTACAGTGCTCCAGCCTCTCTCATCGAATATGGCGCGGGTCTCGGCCGGACGCAGATAAATATCTTTGAATTTAGTCGGGAATTCCCCTTCAGAAAGCACCTTCACTTCACCAGCCAAGCAGTAAGGCTTACGGTTCAGGACGCGCTGGACACCCGGATGGTCCTCAGGGGCTACTTTCCAAAACTTGTCGTCAGCGCTGTCCTCACCCTCACCTTTGTAAACAAGCTCGCATTCTTTGCGTTTCATGTCTTCGGTCATCTCGAACTTTTCGTCGACTTTCATGGTGGCCATAAGCTCGCCATTGCAGACCAAAGCGATATCTTTACCCACGCTGATGGCGTCGGCATCTTCTTTACTAGCGGTCATCATGACGGGAACAGGCCAGAAAGTCCCGTCGGATAACATAAACTTTTCACATACGCTTTGCCAGTCCGCCTTGTTCATAAATCTGGTGAGTGGGCTGAAGCCGCCGATACCCATCATTATAAGATCACCTCGCTCGCCCGGGGTAATCTCGATCTTCTTGAGGCCTTCGGCCCTTTCCTTTTCAGCTGCCAGCTCGGAGCCATGGAGTAAGCACAGGGTCAAGCCTTTTCCGCCATGGGGAGGAACTAATTTTGACATGTTTTTTGTCTCCTTTTATGTTATATTATTTGCAAAAGATTCATGTATCTTCGGTGATTTCGGAGAATTAGCAATGCAAACTACCAACCCCCCAATTTTCTCACACTTGGAGTCCAAAAATTTAATTGAATGGTGCAACAGTGTCTGGTAATTTCTCCGAAACGAAGACATTGCAACATAGGTTTTTTATTACAACCCCTTCTCTTTGTCAAGAACAGAATGAATGCGCATTCATAAAATTGCGGCCCTCGATGTAAAATTTATCTCTTTTAAAAGCCTGCGGATCCATTCTTGATCCAAAAATATCTGTGTGAGGCGTCCCCATATCTACTTCTGTCGAAAAAAATAATGATTCATGTACTATAGATCATAAACTTTGATTAAAATAAACCAGACACGGAAAATGCGCAGGTATAAAATGCCTTTTATGCTTTCAAAATAAATAATTATGTATGCCCTCTATTAAGGAAGTTTTTCGAATGAGTCTTGTAACAGTCATAAAGGCATCTCTTTCATTTACGGGAAAGCAAATTTTTAATGGAATCGCTTTTCAAGTGAAGCCTAAAGACCGTATAGGCCTGGTAGGCCCCAATGGATCGGGGAAAACCACTTTACTCCGTCTCATAATTGGTGATATTACTCCGGACAATGGAGAGGTACGATTGGCAAAAAAAAGCCGGGTTGGATACCTGCCACAGGATGTCCAGGAAACCTTGTCCGGTCCTCTCTTGCAGTCTGTTGTTGAATCTGTTCCCGGAAGGGTAAAACTTAAAAATGAGCTCAAGAAGGCAGATGCCTCCCTTAAAAACCTGTCTTGCAAACATGATCAGATAAGAGCTGCCGGAAATATGGCAGAAATCCTTCAGGAAATCAATCGACTTGACATCGAATATCCACCTCATGCGGCGGAAAAGATCCTCTCAGGACTAGGTTTTGTTACATCTGATTTTGACAGCCCTGTTTCTTCTCTGAGTGGTGGATGGAAAATGAGAGCGGCTCTAGCCAGTCTCCTTTACCAAAAGCATGATTTACTCCTCCTGGATGAGCCGACCAATCATCTTGATATTCCTGCCGTACACTGGCTTGAGCAATTTCTTCAGGACTTCGATGGTGCTATTATTCTTGTCTCCCATGACAGGGAGTTCCTAAATCGTCAGATCAAAAGCATCATCAGCCTTGGGCATGAAGGAATGAGATCTTACAGCGGCAATTACGACTTTTTTGTAAAGGCCAGTGATGAGGAACGTAAAACGCTTGAGGCAAAGTCCAGAAAGCAGGAGCAACGAGTCAAACAGGCAGAGAAATTTATTGAAAGATTTAGAGCAAAGGCCAGTAAGGCGAGACAGGCACAGAGCAAGATTAAATTGCTCAAAAAAATGGAAATGGTAAAGGGCCACTCCAGAGTGAAGGCAACCCATTTTTCTTTTCCCGAGGTCCCTCAAAGTGGAAGAATTGTAGTATCAATTAATGGCATGGCAAAGGGATTTAATAAAAAATCTTTGTATAAAAACATAAATTTGACGGTGTCGAGGGGAGAACGGGTAGCAATTATAGGTACGAATGGATGCGGCAAGACAACCCTGCTCAAGATGCTGGCCGGTGAAATAGATCCGGATGAGGGAAAGATATCTCTTGGTCACGCGGTCAGCATGGCCTATTTCGCACAGCACCACTCAAATATGCTTGACTTTCAAAATACGGTAATTCAGGAAGTGCATAAAGTGATTCCTGATAAGAGCATCGGTTTTGTAAGAGGTGTCTGTGGTGCTTTTCTTTTCTCGGGTCAAGATGTGGACAAGTCTATAGATGTCCTTTCCGGAGGCGAAAAGGCCCGTGTCTCTCTCGCAAAGCTTCTTGTCAAGCCCGGAAATCTCATGTTGTTGGATGAGCCGACCAATCATCTTGACATTTCATCTTCAGAGGCACTGATCAATGCACTTTCCGAATACAACGGCACCCTGCTGTTTGTTTCTCACAACCAGTCATTTATCAAAAATCTGGCAACAAAGATATGGGATATCAGGGAAGGCAAGATAATAGAATATCCTGGAAATCTAACAGAATATTTTCACCACATTGCCGTTATGAAAAATGAGTCGGCGGGCCCTTTCGCCTGGAATTACCCAGATAAAGAAAGTGATAAAACCAAAATATTAGACAGGAAAGAACAAGACAGGAAAAAAGACAAGAGGCAAAAGGCGGAAAGACGTCAACTGGTATATAATACCCTGAAACCGCTCCTGGCTGAAGTAAAAAGGCTGGAGGGACAAATCGCTGTGCTTGAACTGAAACAAAAAGATTTAGAGAAATTATTTGGGAATCCGGACATTTTTAGTGATAAGAACAGAGGTGTACCGCTCCTTCGGGAACATAAAGCGCTCAGAGAAAAGCAGGATAAGTTGCTACTGCAATGGGAACAAAATCAGTATAAACTGGAAATTACAAGAAAAGAGCTGGAGGTGGATCTAAACAGCAATACACCATGAATATGAATACGATTCGAATAGGTTTCGGCCATGACGTTCACAGGCTTGTGAGCGGACGCCCTCTTATCTTGGGAGGCATAAAGATCCCATATCCTTATGGCCTCCTTGGTCACTCTGATGCAGATGTCTTAACCCACGCCCTTTGTGACGCGATTCTTGGGGCTGCCGCCTTGGGCGATCTGGGACATCATTTTCCTGACAGTGATCCACGCTATGCAGGAATTTCAAGTATAGAACTGCTCAAAGAGGTAATCCAAAAAATTGCCTCTTCCGGCTGGGAATTGGGAAATGCTGACATTACTCTGGTTGCCCAGGCCCCTAAAATTCTGCCTTATGTAACTGAGATAGCACAAAATATATCTAATGCCTGTAAAGTATCTGTCAATAAGATCAGCATAAAGGCAACTACCACAGAAGGACTTGGATTTATAGGTACCGGAGGGGGTATGTCTGCTTACGCGGTTGTAACAATAGCATCTGTGAGATCGTAGGGCACAGTCAGTTGGCTGCCTGTGCTGTCGTATAGATGGGGACCCTTGATTGAAATCTCTCCTTTTGCAAGGGATCTTATGGTCTGAACAATAAGTGGAAGCTCCCTTTTTACTCCTTCATTGCGGATTTTGGCAAAAAGTGGTTGTAATTCTCCATATGTTTCCTTTATCTCCTCGCGGCTTGATCTTTGAAGCATATGCTCAAACTGCTCCCATAAGGAATCCCATACATCCCCCCGTATGGGAAAGGAACAATAGGTAATGGCAGGCCCTTTGTCGAGTTCTGAAGTCACAAGGTGCATCATAACTCCAGTCTTATCGGCCTTCTGATCCATCAACTGCCAGATCACCTCTTGCCAGGTTCCGGAAGGGCCTCCAGGGGCAGCAGGGTGGAGGTTGATAATTGAGAGTTTCCTGCAGATCTCCGGACTGACTACCCACATATAGCCTGCGAGCACTACCACCCGGGCCGTAAAACCTTTCACTTTTTCAAAGACCTCTTTATGGTAGTCCTGCCTCCACAATTCACGGTCCTGTCTCCTGAGGTCAGGACGGAAACGCACAGCTGAAAAGCTGACCACAGGAATACCATGGTATTTAGCCATTTTTACCAATCTGTCACTAAATTCGCTTTCACCAGGTTCCCTCGAAGAAAATACATATGAAATTTTTCCGGGTATAACACGCTCCGTAATGGCATTAAAAACGGCCTCAAATAAATCAACGGCTGCCTGGTCTCTACCTGTTGTCCACCAACCGAAACTCCACATATTCCCTCCTTTTTCAGACCTTTAGCCTGTCCAGCCAACATCTGCCAAAGTCCGACATAGAAAGAGCGGCCAGTCTTATACCGGACATGAGACATTTATGGATCGATGCCCCTTGAAGCATAACATGCAAAAAGCCTGCATTAAATGCATCTCCCGCCCCGGTGTTGTCAACTATTTTTAAGACCTTTTCTGCCGGAATTGTTATAGATAGATTAGGACTGTAAATTGTTGCGCCCCTTGAACCCTGTTTGCATACTATGGCAGACCCTCCTGTGTCCTGGAAAAGCTTTAATACCGAAGGATCATGATTTGTCCGTCCCTCGCTCAACAGAGGATAAACGACATCAAAACCGGCCTTACCTGTCCTGCCTGTCATTAACCTTAATTCCTCCTCTGTTATAAAAAGTATATCCGTCCTTTTGAAAATGCCTGAAAGTGCCTCGATGCCCCTTGATGCGTAAAGCTCACCTGGATCAAAAGACAGTATCTGTTCCTTTGCAAGGACTTCGGCCAGCCCTTTCTGCATAGAAATTCCATGAGGCTGCACCATGGAACTTAAATGAACCACTCTAGCATCCAGTACGCTTTTTTGAATTACAGAATTAAGAAATTCCATCTCACGGTCATGAGAAACAACAAACATGGCCCTATCCCTTGCCTTCTTTTCTATTACAATTATACAGATTCCGCTTCTGCCAACCTGCTTCACAAGAGAGGAATCCACAGTCTTCATGGAACTCAGTATAAAATCACCGGCCTCGTCTTCACCTACCGTACCAATGAAGCAAACTCTGTGACCAAGACGGCCAAGAGCGCATATAGTATTAGCACTGGAACCTCCTCCACTTTTAGCCAGGAGTACCCCATGGCTATGGAGAAAATCCATAAGGGCTTTTGCCGTTTTATGGTCTCCTGATATCTCGTGTCCAGGATATAGATCGAAGCCAGCCGATCGGACATCCCCTAGGCTATCGACCTTATAGATTAGGTCCAGATTTAGTGCCCCTGATCCCAAAAAATCAATCATTACATCAATCACCTCTTCTCGTCTTCCGCATGGACTTGATCACTAACAAATTCCGGCGCATGAAGCGTCCTAGAAGGCCTTTCTACAGGTATCACGGGTGGAATTTCTTTTTTTGAAGCGGTGCCGAGTTCTGTAAAGCGTCGAGCCGCCGGCAGTATTCGACTCTCTAAAGAACCTGCCGCCCTATTATAATTCTCTACGGCTCGATCCAGCCCCTTACCCACTCCGGAAAAATGATCAACAAAGATAAAAAGGCGTTCATAGAGCTCGTTTCCGATTTTGCTTATTGCCTGAACACTTTCGGCAATTTTCTCCTGTTTCCATCCGTATGCCACGGCACGGAGCAATGCAATCAGCGTCGTCGGTGTTGCAAGAATTGTACAGTCTTTTACGCCTTTTTCGATTAATCCTGGGTCCTGTTCAAGGGCCGCACTAAAAAAGTTCTCCCCGGGTAAAAACATGACCACAAACTCCGGAGTCGACTCAAACTGCTGCCAATAGGCCTTTGAACTCAATTTTCTCATATGATCATTCACCTGACGTGCGTGGTCCTTCAGGTATTCCAGCCTTGTCCTTTCATCTTTGGCCTCTATGGCCTCCAAATATGCCTGCAAAGGGGCCTTGGCATCAACCACCACATTTTTCCCGCCCGGTAGATTGACTATCAGGTCAGGCCTGATATGACCGCCACCAGTTGCAACTGTTTTTTGCTCAACGAAATCACAGTAAGGCAACATGCCGGCAATTTCGATAACCCTCTTGAGCTGAATTTCACCCCAACGACCGCGTACTGACGGGGTGCGGAGGGCCTTAACCAGATTTCCTGTTGCTAATTGAAGTTTTTCCTGCGTAGTAATCATTGACCTTACCTGCTCAGACAGGCCACCGTAGGCCTCTTTCCGTGCTTTTTCTATCTCACGTATCTGATAGTCAACCTTTAATAAAGACTCCCTGACAGGTAGAATCAGATTTTCTACTGCCTTTTGCCGCTGTCTAAGGTCACCATGGGCCTCAATCTGAAATTTCTCAAGCGTGGTCTTTGCAAGATCAAGGAATGACTGGTTATTATTCCTAAGGGCTTCGGCGGAAAGGGCCTTAAATGCATCAGCCAAGTTCGTCTGGGCATTATTTAACATATCCAGCTTATCTTGGATTGATCTTCTTTCTTCTGTAATGCGGGTCTCTAATTCCGATAATTGAGTCTTAAGTTGGGTATTCTCCTCTTGAAGCCTGCAAATTTTAGATTCTTTAGTATTCAATAAATCCTTCAGTTCTGGAATGCGGGAAATCCTTTCCTCAGCAGCCGACCGTCTCTCGGATTCGGTATAAATTTGATCTCTAAGGTCTTTTGTCTCATTATTGACCTTTTCAAGGGCTACCCCGAAATCGTGGATTTGTTTATCTCTCATAAGTATCTTTTCATTTAGGGCAATACGCTCAGATTCTCCTTCTAATCTCAACTGCCTCCGAACCCGATTAATTTCGGCACGATGAAAAAGCCAAAAAAAACCGGCCCCCGAAAGGACGCCTGCAATGAATATTAAAAGCGGGACAATATTATCCATATTTTAACTAACTCCATTTTCGCTCTATTAAAAAAAATTATACCACAAAAAATTCTGCTATATGATTCTATTGAAAGTACCCCAAGCTGTTCTCACTTATCAGTAATTTCAGATGCCGAATTAATTACTAAGTACGAAGATTCAACCTTGATTCAAACTTCAATGTTTATTCCGTGTAGTATGGGTGGGATGAATTACACAAAACAGGGAATTAGAATAATTCAGCAAAATAAAAAAAGGGAAGGCCGAACGTCTTTATTGCCTTCGATTTGAAAAGAGTTAAACAAATTCTCGAAAGTTTTGAATACTCTTTTCTCTTTGACTTAAAATAGCTTTAAACCAGATTAAAGAATGCTTAAACCAGTCAAACTCCTCATGGATGTGATCAGAATGCTTTTGATCATTCTATCGATGCCAATAAACCCTTATACTTTTTTCTGCATCACCATACTGGAACTCAAAATCACCCTGATAGGCCCTCGAAAGGGCATCTCCGATCCGACGTGCTATATGGACCCCTGTCGTAGTTACAAGAACAGAATCTTCTTCATCAATAATGGACATAATTCTTTCCATGGGGTGTTCTCCCTTTTCCAGTTCTTCCTCATTGCGTATCAGATTCAATATCTCTTCCCGATGCCTTTTAAAGAAAGGCCCTTTTATCTCTATGCGACCGGCCGGATAGTTGTCGGCAATGCGCTGACAGGCAGGGCAGATTACCCTGTTGGAATCAACCGGAGGTTTTTTCCAGGACCACCGTCCGTTCAGGAAAAGGGCCTTGCATTCAGTACACATTGTGGGTTCTTTCCATTTACCTGACTCTCTGTAAGTATCATGCCGTTTCTCTTTAACCAACCTATCCATTCTGGCGTATTGACTTTTCTCCATGATACGTCTCCCAATATCTATTGATTCTTTTGAAAAACTGATGATTGTTAGATATAAATTATGGACGGCTTGAGTCCAGGTCAAGGACCTTATAAGGTAGTACTTATTTTGAAGGACGTTTTTCCCCAATCGCTTTTGATTATTGCACAACTTTGTTGATTCAGGAACTGTTTAGGCATGCGCAATTACCTTGACACTCCAAGCAAATCTTGTTATCAACTTCAACGCCTTGAGGATAGATTTTTGTATAATTATAAATAACTGTGGAAAGGCGCGTAGCTCAGGGGGAGAGCGCTACCTTGACGCGGTAGAAGTCGGCGGTTCGATCCCGCCCGCGCCTACCAATATCCATTTTCTGTCCTCCCCTGACTTTTAAAAGGCATCTTTTTCGCCCAAACCAAGGGACAAAGATGCCTTTTTCTGCTTTAAACAGAGAGACCAATGGCAGAGATTGAAAAAGATGTCATCACCATAAATTTTAATGGTGAAAATATAGAGCGGGTTATAACCGGGACTCCTGTTTCTGAGTTCCTGGCTGGCTTACTCAGCAAAAGTAAACAAAAAAAGACGATTCTTGTTCGAATTGACGGGGAATTAAAAGATATTTCCACGCCTCTTACACATGACTGCAGAATAGAGGCTGTATTCCCCGGAGATGATGATACCCTTGAAGTTTTAAGGCACACTGCATCACATATTATGGCCCAGGCCGTTAAGGAGCTTTTCCAAGATATACAATTAGGTATAGGACCTGCAATAGAAAATGGATTTTACTATGATTTCGACTACCAAAGGCCCTTTACCCCTGAAGACTTAGAAAAGATAGAATTCAGGATGAAGGAAATCGTGAAAAGGTCTCAAGATATAACAAGAGAAAACATATCCCTGGATGAGGCAAAGAAACGATTTGAGAAGCTTGGAGAGAGATACAAACTTGAAATACTGGATGAGCTTGATGCCCAAGGGGTAGAAAAGGTCTCAATATACAGCCAAGGAGAATTCGTAGATTTGTGCAAAGGGCCACATCTTCCCCACACGGGTCACTTGACTGCCTTTAAGCTCAACAGCCTTGCCGGGGCTTACTGGAAAGGGGATGAAACCCGGCCGATGCTCCAGCGTATATACGGCACGGCTTTTTTCGATAAAAAATCTCTAAAAGAATACCTGGATCGTCTGGAAGAGGCCAAAAAACGGGACCACCGCCGTCTCGGCAGAGATCTGGACCTTTTTTCCATACATGAAGAAATTGGTCCAGGACTTATACTATGGCATCCTAAGGGAGGCATCATCCGCAAGCTAATTGAGGACTTCTGGCGCAACGAGCACTTCCGCAGAGATTACGACATACTCTTTACTCCTCATATTGCCCGCAGAGACCTCTGGAAGACCAGCGGCCATTTAGATTTCTACGCTGAGAACATGTATCTCCCTATGGAAATTGACCAGGTAAGCTATCAGTTAAGACCGATGAACTGCCCATTTCACATAGCGATCTACAACTCACAGATACGCAGTTACAGGGAACTTCCCGTGCGTTGGTGTGAACTCGGTACTGTCTATCGCTACGAAAGGACAGGCACCCTGCACGGGCTCATGAGGGTCAGAGGATTTACACAAGACGATGGCCATGTCTTCTGCCGACTGGATCAACTCAATGAGGAAATTCATGAAATTCTGGATTTGACTCTATATGTCCTCAGGGTATTTGGTTTTAAACGATATGAAATCTATCTTTCCACACGTCCTGATAAATATGTAGGCTCGGATGAAAATTGGGAGCGTGCAACCTACGCACTCAGGCAGGCACTTGAAAAGCAGGGATTGACCTATGAAATAGATCCTGGTGAAGGTGTATTTTATGGTCCCAAAATCGATATAAAAATCAAAGATTGTCTGGATCGTTCATGGCAGTGTTCGACCATCCAGGTTGACTTTAACCTCCCAGAGAGATTTGATGTGCATTATATAGGGGAAGACAGTCGGCCTCATACTCCGATAATGGTACACAGGGCCCTACTTGGATCCCTGGAGCGGTTTTTCGGTGTACTTATTGAACATTATGCAGGGGCCTTTCCCCTCTGGCTGGCACCTGTTCAGGCCATCGTTATAACCGTAACCGACAGGCAGAATGAGTGGGCGAAATCAGTTGTCAAAAACCTCAGAACCGCTGGCGTCAGAACAAAAGCCGACCTCAGAAATGAAAAGCTGGGCAAAAAAATTCGTGAGGCCCAACTTGAGAAGATACCTTACATGTTGATAGTCGGCGATCAGGAAATAATTGATATGACCGTAAGTCCTCGTACCCAAAAGGGCCAGAAACTGACAGCCATGTCTGTTAGTAACTTTATCGCTCTGGTAGAAAAAGAGTGCCGGGAAGTCTTTAATTGTTAATGAGCTCATAGTATAAATTTTTTGGGAAACGGATGCATACAGACTAAAGCATTATTATCAATTGAATCAGTGTCAGAAATTTTTTCAAATTCGGCCGAAGGGTTTTAACATGAAAAACAGTGGGGGTGTAGTATCGCAAAAGAAATTCCAGTCAATGTAAACTATAGGATCAGGGCTAGGGAAGTACGCCTCGTAAGCGAGGACGGAAATCAGCTTGGAGTAGTAACTCTGGATGAAGCCTTGGCAAAAGCGGAAGCTGTTGGATTAGATTTGGTAGAAGTAGCCCCGAATGCCCAGCCGCCGGTCTGCCGTATTATGGACTACGGAAAGTTCAAGTACGAGCAAAGCAAAAAGGCTCAGGAGGCCCGGAAAAAACAGACCATTATTCAAGTAAAAGAGATCAAAATGCGCCCAAGAACGGATGTACATGATCTGGAGGTAAAAAAGAGACAGATAAGGCAGTTTATTGGCGCCGGCAATAAGGTAAAGGTTACTGTGAGGTTTCGAGGCCGAGAAAACGCCCACCCTGAATTGGGATATACATTATTAAAACAAATTATGGAGGAGATTTCTGATATTGCCGTCTCTGAGAATGATCCTGTCAAGCAAGGTCCATTAATGCACACAATACTTGCTCCTAGAAAGGATTGACCTGTAACCCTTATGGGGTTATGTATTAAGGTTTGTGAATTTATACAGGACTAGTACGGCCGTTGAGCCACCTGTGGTTTTTCAGCAGAATATTAAGGATAAATAATTATGCCAAAGATAAAGACCAGACGCGCTGCTGCAAAGCGCTTTAAAAAGACCGGGACCGGCAAATTCATGTATAGAAAGGCGGGGTCGAGCCATCTCTTGACCTCCAAAACACGTAAACGCAAAAGGGACCTGAGAAAAGACACACAGATTTCTGAAGTAAGGGTCAAATCAATCAGGCGAATGATGCCTTTCATCTGATTTCGCCCGGTATAAATTTTGACCTAAAAGGAGCTTGAAACAAAATGCCACGGGTTACAAGGGGCTTTAAGGCCCATCGTCGTCGCAAGAAGATACTCAATATGGCCAAAGGCTACAGAGGTGCCAGACGCCTCTGTTTCAAACAGGCAAAGGAGACTGTGGAAAAGGGACTTTGCTATGCCTATAGAGACCGCAAAACCAAAAAACGCATGTTTCGTCGCTTGTGGATAATCCGCATTAACGCAGCCTGCAGGCTGAATGGCATGTCCTACAGCCGCTTTATTAAAGGTATTACCAAGGCAGGGATTGCTGTTGACCGTAAGATGCTTGCCGATATTGCAGTAACAGATTTAAATGCCTTTTCCTCTCTGGTAGAAACAGCAAAGAGCGCCTGATAAAGAAAGCCGATATATGCAGGAGCGCTTAGAGAAAATCAGGTCTCAGGCCCTTGAGGCCATAAAATCAGCGTCCAGCGAGAAAGATCTTGAAAATATAAGAATCAGGGTCCTTGGCCGTAAAGGGAAAGTGACTTCGGTCTTAAAGGCCATAGGAAAACTTTCTGCCGAAGAACGTCCAAAGGTCGGGCAACTGGCTAACAAGCTCAAAAAGGAGCTAGAGGCAGCTATCAATGACCGCAAGAATGCGTTAAAGGACGTTCATGCCAGCGCCTTTATTCCAGGACTGGATCCTACGCTTCCAGGAAGGCAAAAACGCCTTGGCAGATTGCATCCCATCACACAGGTGATGAATCAAATATGTTCTGTATTTGAAAGGATGGGCTTTACTGTAGTTCAGGGTCCTGAAGTCGAACTTGACTTTTATAATTTTGAGGCCCTGAATATTCCTCCTGACCATCCTGCCAGAGACATGCAGGATACTTTTTATATTGACGACAAGGTCCTGCTTCGAACTCACACTTCCCCGATACAGATACGCGCCATGGAAAGGCAACAGCCTCCAATTCGAGTGATTGCGCCGGGCAAGGTGTACAGGTGCGACTCAGATATAACCCATACCCCTATGTTTCACCAGGTGGAAGGTCTTATGGTGGACAGGGATGTATCCTTTGCAGGTCTCAAGGGGGTATTGACCGCCTTCGTTCAACAGATATTTGATACGAATACTTTGATACGCTTCAGGCCGAGCTTCTTCCCTTTTACAGAGCCTAGTGCGGAAATAGACATTCAGTGCGTCATATGCAAAGGCAAGGGCTGCAGAATATGTTCTCAGACCGGCTGGCTGGAAGTGCTGGGTGCCGGCATGGTACATCCAGAGGTGTTCAGGCACGTAGGTTACGATGCCGAACAATTTAGCGGTTTTGCATTCGGCCTTGGGGTGGAAAGAATAGCAATGCTCAAATTCGGTATTGACGATATCCGCCTTTTTTATGATAACGACCTACGTTTCCTCCACCAGTTTTGATTAATAAAGTAATCTTATGCTAATCTTGACATCCTGGCTCAAAGAGTTCGTACATTTTACCGTACCTGTAGAGACGCTGGCAAAAGATCTTACTATGAAAGGTCTCGAAGTAGAAGAGATGGAATTTTTCTACAAAGGACTGACTCCGGTCGTAGTATGCGCAATCAAGAATATCGTCACTCACCCCCATGCATCTCATTTAAAGATTTGCACGGTAACAACGGGCGAACAGGAGTTTAATGTAGTTTGTGGGGCACCCAATGTAGAGATAGGGATGTTGGCAGCTCTTGCAAGGGCTGGAACCATTTTGCCCGATCGTACGACAGTGAAATCCTCTAACCTCTATGGAATACTTTCCGATGGAATGCTTTGTTCAGAGGCTGAACTTGGTATCGGTGAAGATAAAACAGGAATACTCAAACTGGAGTCTGCCCACGGATGCAAACCGGGGAAATCCCTTATAGATGTTATGGGACTGCGTGACTGGATCCTGGATATTGCCGTTACGCCAAACCGTCCTGACTGTCTCAGTATCATGGGAGTTGCCAGAGAGGTATCCGCCATATACGGCATACCATTGACAATACCTAAATCAACAGATCAACAGATCAACAGATCAACAGATCAACAGATTCCCATTTCCATAAAAACCCCTGACCTGTGCGGCAGATATACAGCTGCTGTAATGGAAGGGATCAAAATCGGTCCTTCGCCTAACTGGGTAGCCATGAGATTACATGCCAGTGGAATAAGGCCGATAAATAATGTAGTTGATATGACAAACTACGTATTGATCGAACGAGGTCAACCGCTACATGCCTTTGATCTCGATAGGTTAACAGGACCGGCTATTGAAGTCAGGACAGCAAGGCCTGGAGAAAAAATAAAGACCATTGACGGAAAGAGCAGAGAAATCAGTCCGGACATGCTGGTCATTGCAGATGCAGAAAGACCGGTGGCAGTGGCCGGTGTCATGGGTGGAGCTGAAACCGAGGTCAATGACGATACGAGACGTATACTCATTGAAAGTGCGTGGTTTATTCCAAGGCAAGTAAGAAAAACATCGAAGGTCCTTAAAATGACTACCGAGTCTTCATATCGGTTTGAACGGGGTATTGATCCGGAAGGGGTAATAAGTGCACTTTACAGGACAGTGGAACTTGTTGGTCAGATAACCGGCGGCCATCTGGTTGGAAAGATCAAGGATGTTTACCCGAAACCATATAAATCTGAACATCTGTCTCTTCGTCCCGAAAGGGTAAACAGACTACTCGGCACAGGGCTTGGACCTGAGCAGATGGCCCAATTTCTTGAAAGTATTGGTATTGAGCTCGACCATGTTGATGATCAAAAAATAAGAGGAATGGTTCCCACATACCGTCTTGATCTGAAAGAAGAGGTAGATCTTATAGAAGAAATAGCCCGACTCCACGGCTTTCCTGATATACCGACTCATATACCCCGGGCAGGGATTGCTACCAAGGCTCCGGAACCGTCTCAAAAATTTGTTGAAAGGATAAGAAGCATTCTTACATCTCTGGGCATGACTGAGGTAATCTCATATAGTTTTATGTCTCCAAGAGAAATAGAGGTCTTGGGCCTGGATAAAAATGATCCAAGGATGCGAATGCTGAATGTGCAGAACCCTTTGAACGACGATCAGTCAGTAATGAGGACCAGCATTATCCCCTCACTTATGGAGACAGTAGCCAGAAACCAGTCGAGACGCAATATGGACCTTGGACTTTTTGAGATTGGCACTGTATTTTATGCAAGAAAAGCGGGCGAACTTCCCTTTGAAGAACAGAGAATAGCTGGACTGTATACAGGGGCGCGTTATCCCGAATCATGGTCATGGCCTAGTGAGCAAGTAGATCTTTTTGATTTAAAAGGAGCTCTCCAAGGATTGTTTCAGGCCCTTGGAATATTCGAGTGGAAAACCTTGTTAAAGACGGAGGATTGTCCTTTTTATTTGCACGGGGCTTCAGCCAGTATATTATGGGAAGGCAATAAGGTACTGGGCAGTTTTGGTCAAATCGATCCCAATGTTTTGGAATTTTGGAATGTAGAAGGGCCGGTATTTATATTTGAACTCTCTTTTCATGCCTTAGAAAAAGCGGCGTCCCGGCAACTTAGATTTGCTCCCCTTGCCAAGTATCCTGCTGTAGAAAGAGATATTGCGGTAATTGTCCCTGACAGGCTTTCAGCTCAGGATATCTTGAAATATATTTCCGATCGGGGCATCGAACTTCTTGAAGAAGTCCGGATCTTTGATATTTACAGGGGTAAACCTGTTCCAGAGGGCTCAAAAAGTATAGGCATGCGCTTTACATACAGGGCCTTTGATCATACACTCTCAGATCGTGAGGTTTCGGAGGTCCATGATCCGGTTGTAAGCTCTATTCTTAAATCCTTTAAGGCAAGTCTGAGGAACTGATGGGCGCTTTGACCAAGCGGGAAATCGCTGAGACAGTGAGCAATGAACTTGGCTATTCCATGCGTGTAAGCCAGCAATTGGTCAATGCCCTCTTCAGCCAGATCAAGGCATCACTTATCAATGGCGATCAAGTAAAGATCGTGAGATTTGGTACTTTACGCGGTGTGCAAAAACTAGCACGTAGAGGGACTAACCCTGTCAATGGAGAGCCTATTACTATTCCCGCCCAGTGTACAGTGGTTTTCCACCCCAGCCGAGCACTTAAGAGGACCATAAATGCCAGGAAAGGGGAAGAAATATTACCGGATAGGTGAGGTAAGTGAGCTGATCGGGGTCGAAGCTCATGTACTTCGCTACTGGGAAGGCGAATTTCGGCAAATCCGTACCCACAGGGTTGCAAAACAACGTCTTTACAGGATTGAAGATATTGATTTTATAAGGCATATAAAAACTCTACTTTATGACCAAGGATTTACCATAGCCGGTGCCAAGAAGCGGATTGCAGAAGAACAAAAAATGGAGAAGGGCGGCGACAGCACAGATGAGTTACTCAGGGAAATCAGGCATGAACTAATCGCCATCAGTGAGATGATCGATTCAAAAAATGGATGAAAGCCAACATAAAGAACTTAAGCGCCTCAGACAACGAATTGATGAAATAGACGTTGAGCTTGTAGGCCTGCTCCAGGAACGTCTGAAGGTGGCGGAAGAGATAGGCCGGGCCAAGGCAGAATTTTCCCAGCAGCCCCTTGATCTCTCGCGTGAACGCGAAGTAATACAGCACATTTTAAAACAAAATGCAAAAAAATTTCCTCCGGGAGGTCTAAGAATCATATTCGGAGAGATAATATCCGCCTGCAGAAACGCCCAGCGGCCATCAAGGGTGGGATATTTAGGCCCTGAGACAACCTTCAGCCACATGGCAGCAGCTCGATTCTTTGGTCATGCCCCTGAGTTTATTCCCATGGAGAACATTACCGAGGTATTTGAAGAAGTAGAACGAGGACGCACAGATTATGGAGTAGTACCCATAGAAAATTCGGTCGAAGGGACTGTAGCCCTGGCCATGGACGGACTTTGCGATTATAAGGTCAAGGTATGCGGAGAAGTTTACCTGCCTATTGTTCACGACCTTATCAGTCAGAGCGGCAGAACAGACAAGATACGCCGCATCCTTTCCCATCCCCAACCCCTAGCCCAGTGCAGAAGATGGCTGCAACATAACATGCGGGCAATCCCCACAGAAGCAGTGGTAAGCACTGCGCAGGCCGCCCGGTGGGCGGCGGTTGATTCTTCCGTAGCGGCTATTGCCAGTCCCTTGGCAGCCCGCACATATAATCTTCAGACAGTCGCCAGGCACATAGAGGATTTTGCAGGAAACACCACCCGTTTCCTGGTTCTCGGCAATGAGTGTCCGACGCCAAGTGGAAAAGACAAGACCTCTCTGCTTTTAAGCCTAGAGGACCGCCCGGGTTCGCTGTTTAAGCTGCTCGAGCCATTGGCAAAACTTAGAATAAACCTGACCAAAATACAGTCCAGGCCGATAAAAAACGAGCCATGGAGATATCTGTTCTATGTGGATATTGAAGGCCATATAGAAGACCCGAACGTACAGAAAGGAATCAAAGTTATACGAAAAGGCTGCGCCTTTCTGGAATGGTTAGGCTCTTATCCTATGGGGGAAATGGCAGAATCAGCCGCTAATCCTCTGTCTTAAATAAAGAACTTTCCCGCCTTCTTTTTATACTTTTCTTTAAAATCCTGGTTGCCTTAGTTACAACAAGTAATTAACCTGAAAAAGATCCAAAGTGGCAAAGAAGGCACATTGAGCACCCCACAAATTGAATAAGCAAAGGCACTTTTAGATATTAGCAGGTATATAAAATATGAATGAGGACAAAAAAGTCTCCAGAAAACCGTGGGACGGAAGATTTGTGGAGGCCACTGAAAAAATGCTGGAGGGATTTTCAGCCTCAGTCCATTATGATTGCAGACTGTATCGTCAGGATATAGCAGGCAGTAAGGTACATGCCCGCATGCTGGCAAGACAGGGGATTATTTCAGACAAAGATGCCGACGCCATAGATAATGGGCTTAGCCAGATAGAGGAAGAAATTGCGTCCGGAGACTTTGTCTGGAACAACGAGCTTGAGGATATACATATGAACATCGAGCAGGCCCTTGTTGAGCACATTGGAGAGGCAGGGAAAAGGCTCCACACAGCCAGAAGTCGCAATGATCAGGTTGCTACAGATACCAGACTCTATCTAAGAGAAGAAATCGATCGCCTTAATAGACTACTTTCGTTGCTACAGAAGGCACTACTGCAACAGGCAAGGGCCTACAAAGATCTCATATTACCTGGTTACACCCATCTTCAGAGAGCCCAGCCGGTCCTCTGGCCACATCATATGTTGGCCTATTTTGAAATGTTCACGCGCGACAGGGATAGGCTCCGAGACTGCAGGAAAAGGGTAAATATTTGTCCCCTTGGAAGTGCTGCTCTAGCGGGAACTGGCTTTCCAATAGACAGGGAATACGTGGCTGAGCAACTTGGCTTCCATGGAATTACTGCTAATAGCCTGGATGCCGTGAGTGACAGGGACTTTATTATCGAATTTCTGGCAACGGCAAGTATTATAATGGCCCATTTGAGCAGGCTATCTGAAGAACTGATTATATGGACCTCTGCAGAATTCAGTTTTGTGGATCTTCCCGACGGCTTCTGTACTGGCTCAAGCATAATGCCCCAGAAAAAGAATCCCGATGTACCCGAACTGGTTAGGGGAAAGACAGGCAGGGTATACGGCCACCTGATGTCTCTTCTTACTGTTGTTAAGGGCCTTCCCCTTGCCTATAACAGGGATCTACAGGAAGACAAAGAGGCACTCTTTGACACAGTTGATACACTGTGCGGCTCAGTGGAGATAATGGCTGCTCTGGTTGCCAGGCTTGTCCCAAAGAAAAAAAATATCCACCGTACTGTAACACAGGGTTTCCTTACTGCCACTGACCTTGCTGATTACCTTGTAAAAAAAGGAATGCCTTTCAGACAGGCACATTCAGTAGTGGGCAAGGCCGTCTTACAGTGCATTTCCCAGGGCAAAGACCTTACAGAGATGAGTCTTGAGGACCTAAAGGCCTTTTCTTCCCTTATAGACGAAGATATATTTGAGGTACTATCCATAGAGGGTTCTGTGGGAACAAGGCGTTGTCCCGGAGGTACAGCGCCAGAGCGAGTAACGGAAGCACTGGCAAGGGCCGAGAAAAAAATGACTTATGAATAATATCGTCCAGATAATTTACTGGAAAAGGTTAACCATCTTTGCCCTTTGCATTTTACTGGCATCCTGTGGACGCAAGGCGCCTCCTGTCCCCCCCGGTACTCTCAGACCTAAGGCTATCAATGACTTAAGTTATAAAATTATCCCTGATGGTATTGAGCTAAAATGGGGTGTTCCTTTAAGAAACAGAGATGACAGCCCCCTGGTCAGGATCAAAGGATTTAGGCTGCTAAAGGCAGAGATACCGCACGAAGAATATTGTGAGGATTGTCCTCCGCCTTTCGGGCAAATTATTGAGGTTCCGTTTGATGCAGAACCGAAAAAGGCAAGGAAGATGGTATATGAAGACCGAACCGTGCGTTCCGGTATGCATTATATTTACAAAGTCCGCACTGTAAAGGGATGGTTGAATGTCAGCGACGCGTCAAATCAGGTCTCTTTGGCCTGGCACGTTTTACCATCTGCGCCTTCAGTATTCATAGTTCAGTTGACAAAAACAGGGGTTTGTCTCTCCTGGCAGGCACCGGCAAAATGGACGGATGGCAGTCCTGTGGATAAAGCACTTTTGTATAGGATCTACCGGGCCAGAAAGGGAACGGATAAATGGAAGATCCTCGCTGATTTAGTAGATTCCACTGACTATCTCGATCTCTCAGCAAAAAAGAGGACCCGTTATCAATACAAGGTAGCGGCGATCCTGCCATATCACGGCACTGAAATTGAGGGGCCTTGTACGCCTGAAACACCAGTGCAGCCTAAAGATATTATCCCGCCGGCAACGCCTGTGGATCTGGTTGCTATCCGGGCTAGCAAGGGAATCGAACTTTTCTGGCAGGGAAAAACAGAGTCGGACATTTCTGGCTATATTATATACAGGAAAGGACCGGATGAATTAATAGACAAGCTTAACAACAAGCCCTTACCTCTATCCAGGTTTGTGGACCGGGCTATTTTGCCCAGTGGGCTTTATACATATTGGGTAACTGCAATTGACAAGGCGGATCCACCCAATGAAAGTCCTTTGTCCAACCCTGCAAAGGTGGAGGTGGTTGAAGAAAGACCGGATGAGTAATGAATCATTTCCATTATAAAGATAAAGAACTATGCTGCGAAAATATACCGGTTAAGGAGATAGCAAATAAGGTAAAGACACCTTTCTATCTGTATAGTTCAGCTACTCTGACACATCGTTTCAACGCCTTTGATAAGGCCTTTTCAGGACACCCGCATTTGATATGTTTCGCCGTCAAGGCAAATAGTAACCTGACTGTATTAAATCTTCTGGCAGAACTGGGGGCCGGCGCTGACATCGTTTCAGGAGGGGAGCTTTACAGGGCACTCAAAGCAGGAATCCCGGCAGACAAAATAGTATATTCGGGTGTTGGTAAGACGGAAAAAGAGATCCGTGAAGCCGCAAAGGCGGATATCCTCATGTTTAATGTAGAATCTATGGAAGAACTGGATGCCATCTCCAGACAGGCGCGACGCCTTAAACGTCGCATCAGAATCTCTTTCAGAGTAAATCCTGATGTAAACGCAAACACCCATCCCTATATTTCCACCGGCCTTAAGAAAAACAAGTTTGGCCTGCCCATGTCTCAGGCCCTGGAGGCATACAAGGTTGCATCCAACAGAGATGAACTTGATGTAGTGGGAATAGACTGCCACATAGGCTCCCAGCTAATCCAGGTCGAACCCTTTGTAGACGCGATAAGGAGAATTAAATTCTTACTCGGAAAACTTGATTACCTTGGAATAAAGCTCAATTTCATCGACATAGGTGGCGGCCTTGGCATAAAATATCAGGATGAAATTCCACCTGAGCCAGATGCTTACGCCAGGGCACTCCTGTCTGAAATAAGGGATCTTTCTCACTGCTTAATTGTAGAGCCAGGAAGGTCCATTGTCGGCAACGCCGGCATTTTAGTAACAAAGATATTATATACTAAAGATACAGGGGAAAAACGGTTTTATATCGTTGATGCCGCCATGAATGACCTTGCCCGCCCCGCGCTTTACGAAGCATACCACAAAATTCTACCTGTAATAAAGACCGATGCTCATTTACATCCAGCAGACATTGTGGGGCCAATATGTGAAACCGGGGACTTCCTTGCCAGAGAGCGGCCCATGCCGGACCTCAACCAAGGCGATTTGCTTGCGATCATGAGTGCCGGGGCTTACGGTTTCAGCATGTCTTCCAACTATAATTCAAGGCCTAGAGTTCCGGAAGTCATGGTAAGGGACGATCACTTCAGAGTAATCAGAAAACGTGAAACCTATGCACGCCTTCTGCTGGGAGAGACCATTTGGTGATCTGTTATGCAGCACCTTTCTTTTAAAAAAATGCACGGAAGTGGAAATGATTTTATCGTGATAGACAACCGTGAAGGTAAGATAAGGGACTCCCAAGGACCTGATCTGGCCGCAATTCTGTGCAGGCGCAAGTTTGGAGTGGGAGCGGACGGACTTATACTCATCGAGAATTCTGACAGGGCGGACTTTAAATGGCGTTTTTTTAATGCCGATGGCAGCACAGCAGAAATGTGTGGAAATGGCGGACGTTGTGCAGCCAGATTTGCCCATCTTTCAGGCATTGCCCCGAAGAAACTCAGTTTTGAGACAGAGGCAGGAATCATACACGCCGATGTCGAGAATTCCATTGTAAAGCTTCAGCTTACCCGACCAAAAGACCTCAAGCTGGATGTATCCGTAAAGACCCACGATAAGACCTTTTCTCTTAATTGCCTGAATACCGGTGTACCACATGCAGTGTATTTAACTCCGGATCTGGAATCAATCCCTATATTAGAATGGGGAAGGCTAATAAGGTTTGATCCATTCTTTCAGCCTGCAGGCACTAATGTAGACTTCGTCCAGATATTCGACAGGCAGACTATCCTTATTCGGACCTATGAAAGGGGGGTGGAAAATGAGACACTGGCCTGTGGTACCGGGGCAGTGGCCGGTGCCGTACTTTCTGCCTGCAAAAATCTGACCGAGAGCCCGGTCAAAGTCTCTACACGTAGTGGCGAGATACTAACCGTCTACTTCCGTTTAGACGGCAGTGAAATCAGGGACGTCTTCCTTGAAGGAGAAGCCGTACTGGTCTACTCAGGAGAAATCAATACCACTGCCATATAGGACCATCAGTTAGAATGGGCTGCTCAGTATTTGATCCCTGAGGGACAACACCGGAAGCTCGGTCTTCCGCAGTCTTGATTTCTCGTGGTTTATCCGGAAATACTGAGGCAGAAGCTGCATTTTGAACAGACGTATCCTGGCTCCCCCATGGTTTTCTGATCCAGGAAAACCAGCCTTTTTTATTTTCTTTATCTG
>CAZPDU010000271.1:0-15346 GCA_964585405.1 uncultured Thermodesulfobacteriaceae bacterium
AGTTTATGGGGTGCGCCAAAACACCCGGGCTTGAAAGTGAGCTTGCAAGACTGGCTTTGCAGGTAGATTTAATTGAGCATAAAGGATATTTTCTGCACCGGGATTTTCAGTCCCGCAATATACTGGTCCGGAAAGGTAACTTAAGAATAATCGATTTCCAGGGCGGTCGTCTGGGCCCTCTGGGTTATGACGTTGCCGCCCTGCTCCTGGATCCCTATGTTGCATTGCCGAAGAATATCTGGTCCGGACTTTTACAATTCTATATGGATGAGCTTGATAGGTTGAATATTGCCCTGGATAAGACCGGGTTTGAAAAGGAGTTTTACCTGCTTGCCCTTCTTCGTACTATGCAGGTACTGGGCGCATACTCACACCTATATCTTAAAAAGGGTAAGATATTTTTCATGCCCTATATCCCCACAGCCCTTTCGAATTTAAAGGGGCTGCTTGCCCATAAAGACTTTGAAAACTTGGACAACCTGAAGGTGCTGATGGTCCGTCTCTCTGATAAGACTCAAAATTCGCCGCAGATGCGAAATTCAATTTGAGTCGGTTGATTCTTTGTAAAATCAGAAATGAAAAAGGCGCGTGCTGCTAAAATCTTTATCTCTGCTCTTGTGATTGTCGGGTTCCTTGTATTTCTCACTCCATATTTTCTGAAATTGGAACAGGTCCGCATCTGGATGATCAATGAGATAACCCATCAGCTTGAAGACACTAACAGTACTGTTAACATCAAGGCCATTTATTGGCAATGGCTGCCCTTTCCCAGCATAGCAGTCAGTAACGCCGTGATTTCCAATAAGCAAATAGAAATAAAAGTCCCGAAGACCATGCTTTTCCCGGACTGGCCTGGCCTTTTTCTCGGAAGGCCCGGAATAAGCCGAGTAGTTCTTAACAACCCCAATCTATATCTCAAATCACTAGATCTGTCTGCTGACAAAGGTCCGTGGTCGTCACCTCTTCTTTCGATCGAACTTGTTATAAAAAATGGTAGCCTGGCTTTAGATCCGGAAGACGCTTTACCAGGACTGCTCCAGGACACAAATGGCCTCAAATTTTCAAACGTCATGGCCGAGATAGATGTGAGACCTGACAGGGTTGACGCAGCTTTCACATGTACGCCTCCACCCTCTTACGCCAAAAATTTGGAGGCCAAAGGCTATTTCATACCGTCAAAAGACTCTTACGATTTATGGATAAAAAGCCAAGACTTTAAGCTCCACAAAATCCTCATTTCTTCCGTTAACAGGGGAACGATGAAACTGCTAGACTCAGATGTAAACCTGGAGGCAGCCATCACAGGAACCGGTCTTGATCATATAGAGGCCTCAGTAAAGGGCGATTTTCCTTATTTAAAAATCGAATCAAATGGCAAAGAAATGCATTTTTCATCCGATTATACAGACTTGAGTTTTAAAAAACAGGGGCAGGAATTTCAGATGTTGGTAAGTGCCTTGGAGCTTACTGACCCAGAGCTGACCCTGTCAGGAGTGGTAGAAAGAAGTACACGGCCTAATACCGATGAATCCACTTGGCATGTCGATCTCAAGGCAAAGGAAGTAGATCTTTCAGGATTTAGAGAAAGAGTGCTTACCCTGTTTGGCAGGCAGAAGCTGGCCGACTTGGTGTGTAGCATAGTTTTGGGAGGAAAGGCAAGAGAGGCGACCTATTTCTTTGTTGGAACTGTGCAAAGCTTTCGTGAACTAAAGTCCATGACTATCACAGCAGAAGTGGATGAAGCTTCGGTGCACGTTCCAAATGTAGACCTGGATCTCAAAGAGACACGCGGACAGATTGAGATACGAAACGGTATACTGACCGGGCGGAATCTTTCAGGCAGACTGGGCGATTCCATGGGCACAAATGGCTCTATTACACTGGGCCTGGTCGGTGAAGACAAGATATTTAATTTGGATATGGTACTGGATGCAGACCTTTCAAAGCTTCCTTCCCTTTTACACAGGCTTGTCAATCACCATGGGTTCAGAAGTGAGCTGGCAATGTTCAGCAATTTACAGGGCAAGACCTCGGGTCATCTTATCTTGGGCGACAGATTAAAAGATATTTCAGCGCAAGTTACTGTTTCAAACATTGAAGGAACGGTAGATTACGAACGGATTAAATGGCCTATCAAAATCACCGAAGGTCAACTTCAGGTCTTTCCGGATAACGTGAAATGGAGCCATATTAAGGGCTCAGTCGGTCCGCATTCCATTCACGAAACAGAGGGGGATGTCAGATGGAAAGATGGAGTTTTTCTCGATATCAGAAGGCTTAATGCCTCCCTGGATTCGGGCCCGCTTTTTTCAGAGTTGAAACGCTACCAGGTGCTGCAGCAACCTCTTTCTAAGTTACTTTTTTCCATTGATGGTCCCCTGGAAGCAACGGACGTCTGGCTTAAAGGACCGGTGAACAAACCATTGAATTGGGAATATGGTGCAACGATTGACACCGAGGGCATTGATTTCCACAGCCCCTTGCTTCCCGGACCTTCACATGCTGAAGATGTCTCTTTACGGACTGATCAGAAAAATGTCCAAATATTCAGTTGCAAGATGCGCCTTTCAGATCAACAGATAGACTTAAACGGGGACCTTAGGCACAGACAGTGGCGAAACTGGCAGGGCTCGCTTGATCTCAGCGGTACCATAAGAAAAGGTATAGCCCAATGGGTAAAAGCAAAAGCTTGGATACCCAATCTGTATTTCCCTGGTACACCTTGCAGTCTGAACCATTTAAAGGTCGCCTGGGATCCTGAAAATATAGATGTGAAGGGAGAAATCATCTCAGACTTAGAAAATAAAAAGGATATAAAGACAAAACTGGATATCAGTTCCGGATTAAAGGGACTCTTTATCAAAGCTCTTACTATCACTACTCCAGTGGACAAAGCAATCCTTTCTGTCAATCTGCTGCGGGCTCCTGAGAGAAATTTACTGCTTAACTGGGAGGGATGTCTTAAAGGTGAAACGTTGGACAAAATTCTGAAAAAAAATGCGATATTATCAGGTCATATAAAGGGCTTATCCAGCCTTTGTTGTTCTCTGGAAGATCCGAGTTCTGCCAGACTTAATGGCACCATAGAGGCATCTCAACTAAAATGGTTATGGGGCGTTCCAGAGCCGATATATGTGAATTATGCCAACCTGGAAGGTCATAACTCATGGTCAGACATAGAAAAACTATCTTTGGAAATAAATGATGAAACAGTAGTATCTAAAGGACGGGCCTCATTTTCAGAGCATAATATTGATTTGGACTTGGATCTGAAATCCGGGTCTCTTTCATTGAAGAATTTATCAAGATTCATTGACCCATTCAAAGAAAAACATCCTTTTCACGACCCTTCATATACTCATAAAACACCCAATTCTGGCCTTTCTATCACAGGCAAAATCAACTTCAATTTGGATAGGTTTAAATATAAAAGAAGTAAAGACCCAACCTTTCCGGATAAAGATCGAAAAGTTATTAATTATATCTGGCAACCCCTCATGGGCCAAGTGAAACTCTTGCCTCAGGGGAAGATGGCTGTTTCCATATCCTCTGGAACACTCTGTGGCCTGAATACCACTGGCACCTGGCGTTCAGGACTCGGTCATGAACTGGCCCAATTAGTCATTTCTACTAATCACGAAAAAGAGGTGCTTTTCCAAGACGTGCTCTCATGTCTAGGTCAGGACCAAGATATATTAGAGGGTTCTTTTTCCTTCAATGCAGACATTGAAGGGATACCCGGCAACTGGCAGCGGGGTACGGTCGAGCTCCGGTCCTCCAATGGCACCATAAGACGAATGACGATGCTTTCTAAAATATTCAGCGTTCTTAATGTTATAGACCTTTTTTCCCCAAATGGTCTTCCGAATCTTTTTACAAGAGGCTTTCCTTTTTCGCTAATGGATATTAAGGGTTACATAAAGGATAATAACCTTATTATTGATTATGCTATAATAGAAGGTAAAGGGTTAAACCTCTTCGGTAGTGGAACAATTGAACTGGAGCACATGGATTTGGATATGACTGTTTTGGTGGCTCCATTAAAGACTATAGATACCATTATCTCAAAGGTGCCCCTGCTGGGGAAGGTCATAGGAGGGAAGAACGCCGCGGTTGTGACGTTTCCGGTAAAAATCAAGGGAAAAATAAAAGATCCGGAGGTAACCACGCTTTCACCTGATGCAGTAGGCGGAGCTATGGTGGACTTGGTTAAAAATACGCTAATGCTGCCTTTTCAGATATTGAGCCCAATTTTTCCGTAAGAATTCAAGGGAGCCACTTGCAGGAAGAGACACGTTATATTCATGTATATACTGGTAACGGAAAGGGAAAGACTACCGCCGCACTAGGTCTTGTCCTCAGAGCGGTTGGAGCTGGTTGGCGAGTATTGTTCTGCCAGTTTTTGAAATATGGTGAATTCAGTGAAATAAAGGCCCTTAAAAAATTTGGAAAACAAGTCACTGTTCGTCAGTACGGTTCAGGCAGATTCATTAGAGAAAGGCCCTCTGAGAAAGAAATAGAAATTGCACTGGCTGGCCTTGGTGAAATAATGCAGGTCATGGAAGAGGGAAAATATGATATGATCGTACTTGATGAAATAAACACAGCCATTCACTTAGGGCTTATTCCCTTAAAAGACATAAGGAACCTTTTGGAAATACGGCCCAAGGATATAGAACTCATACTTACCGGTAGATGGGCGCCTGAAGAAATAATAGACCGAGCCGATCTGGTAACGGAAGTGCGAAGTATCAAGCATTATTTCTGTAAAGGAGTGCCTGCAAGGGAAGGAATAGAAAAATGAGGGTCTAATAAAAAAGGTAATGTTAGTTGTAATAAAAATAGTCAATACCTTGCTTTTCATGGCAGTTTAGGAATAATTTCTCTTGAGGACCCTTGCAATACATCAGATTTTAGTCTCAGATGAGGTTTAATAATTCTTAATTTTTAACGAGTAACTTTGGTTAGACCTATGGGTGATTTTTCATCAGCCGCCTGGGAACAGCCATGTTATATGGACTTTAATGATAAAGCCTTTTATCTGAATAGGATTTATAAATATGAAGACAAAGTTCATTTTTATCACCGGGGGTGTCCTTTCATCTCTGGGGAAAGGGCTGGCCGCAGCTTCTATAGGTGCGTTGCTTGAAGCCAGGGGGCTTCGAGTCACCATCCAGAAGCTTGATCCATACATAAACGTGGATCCCGGTACCATGAACCCTTTCCAGCACGGTGAGGTTTACGTGACAGAAGATGGCGCTGAAACAGATCTGGATCTTGGACATTACGAGCGATACACCCATGCCAAGCTGGGCCAGAGGCATAACTACACTTCAGGACGTATTTATTATAGCGTTATTACAAAAGAAAGAAGGGGAGACTATCTTGGGGGGACAGTTCAGGTCATCCCTCACATAACTGATGAGATCAAAAGGGCGATTCTCCAATTAAACAGTGAGGCAGATATAGCTATTATAGAAATAGGAGGTACGGTAGGAGACATTGAAGGCCTTCCGTTTTTAGAGGCCATCAGACAGTTAAGGAGCGACCTGGGTACTGAAAATACCCTTTATATCCATTTGACCTATGTGCCCTATATACAGGCAGCGGGTGAACTCAAAACAAAACCGACACAACATAGCGTCAAAGAACTTCTTTCCATAGGTATTCAGCCGGACATCCTGCTCTGCCGCACTCAGATCAGTCTTTCGCAAGATATCAAGTCTAAGATTTCACTATTTTGTAATGTAGAAGAAGATAGGGTTATTGCCGCCCAAGATGTAAAATGTATCTATGAAGTACCAATACGATTTCACGAGCAAGGACTGGACGAACGCATTATAGAATCCCTTAACATGTGGACAAGGGCGCCGGTGCTTGCCGAGTGGGAGGATCTTATTGCCAGGATTCAGAAACCGAAGCACAAAGTGAGAATTGCTATGGTTGGCAAGTATGTCAATCTCAAGGAATCCTATAAAAGCTTAAATGAGGCCCTTTTTCACGGAGGTGTTGCAAACAGCTCGGAAATCGAAATAGACTTTGTTAACTCGGAGGAAATAGAGGGTGAAGAGCTGCAGCAACTGCTTTCAGATGTCGATGGTATTTTAGTACCAGGTGGATTCGGCTCAAGAGGTATAAATGGAAAACTTGAAGCCATTACTTATGCCAGACAAAACAAAGTGCCTTTTTTGGGTATCTGTCTGGGTATGCAGCTGGCGGTTGTTGAATTTGCCAGAAACGTAGCCGGGCTGCCCCGGGCTGACAGTACTGAGTTCGAGTCGAACACACCTGATCCCGTAATCTATCTGATGACGGAGTGGTACGACTACCGTACCGATAAAATACAAAAAAGAGATAAAGACACTGATATGGGAGGTACTATGCGCCTTGGTGCATATCCGTGTCGTTTGGTCAGGGGCAGTAAGGCCCATGCTGCATATGGAGTCACTCAGATCTCCGAAAGGCACCGCCACAGGTACGAATTCAATAATTCCTATCGTAAGACACTTGAGGACGCTGGAATCAGCTTTGCCGGTCTGAGCCCCAATGGTGAACTGGTGGAAATCATCGAAATACCTCAACATCCGTGGTTTCTTGCCTGCCAGTTCCATCCAGAGTTCAAATCCAGGCCTCTTGACCCCCACCCCCTGTTTGTAGCATTTATCCATGCCTCACTTGAAAAAAGGTCAGGGCATGAACCATGAATATAAGAGATATTCAAGTAAAAAATGTGTGTATAGCCGGACTAAGTATCGGTGCAAGGCAGTCTCCTTTACTAATTTCAGGACCCTGCGTGCTGGAGGACATCGAAACCGCTCTTACTATCGGGGCATTCATGGCTGGGGCTGCCAAGGATTACGGTTTTTCCTATATGTTCAAGGCCTCCTTCGACAAGGCAAATCGGACATCCATAAGATCCTACAGAGGGCCAGGTCTAGTTAAGGGCCTTGAAATGCTTTCGATTATCAAAAAAGAACTGAATGTGCCTGTGATCTCAGATGTACATACTCCTGATCAGGTGGATGCAGTCGCAAGGGTCCTTGACTGTATACAGATACCGGCCTTTCTTTGCAGACAAACAGATATTTTAAGGGCAGCTGCCCAAACAGGTCTTCCAATTAACATAAAAAAAGGACAATTCATGGCCCCGTGGGACATGAAACACGCAGTTGCCAAGATAAAAGATAGTGGAAATGACCAGGTAATCTTAACTGAAAGGGGCACCTGCTTTGGCTATAATAACTTGGTGGTTGATATGCGTAGTCTGTCTATAATGAAGGAATTTGGGGCTCCTGTGGTGTTTGACGCCACACACAGTGTTCAACTCCCGGGCGGTGGAGATGGGTGCTCATCAGGCCAGAGAGAATTTGTGCCCACTCTAGCAAGGGCTGCAATGGCAGTAGAGGTGGATGGGATTTTCCTGGAGGTTCATACAAATCCGGACAAGGCCCTTTGTGACGGACCCAATAGTCTTTCCCTTGAAGCTGCCGCAGATCTGCTGAAGGTCCTTTCCAGAATCAGACAGGCGATTATTTTGGATATTGAATCTCCAGATGGCACATATAGATAAAGAACTGCTCATGGAAAAGGCCCGCAATATCCGACTTGTTGCGTTGGATGTTGATGGGGTGCTGACCGACGGAAGTATAATATATACCTCCCAAGGGGAACAGATACAGAGTTTTCATGTGCATGACGGGCTTGGCCTTAAGCTTCTTGGTCTGGCCAAGATTCGTGTAGCTATTATAAGCTCCCGCTCTTCCCGTGCCCTTACTATCAGGGCCGAGGAATTAGGCATAAAGCTTATATATCAAGGACTGTCTGACAAAATAAAAGTATACGAGGAGATAAAGGAGAAGCTGGGGATAACAGATAAAGAATTTGCTTATATAGGGGATGACTGGGTGGATTTACCCCTTCTTCGGAAAGCAGGTCTTGCTATAGTAGTTGCCAATGCAACACAGTCCATGAAAGACTATGCCGACTATGTTACACAAAAATCCGGGGGGAGGGGTGCTGTCAGAGAGGCCTGCGAACTTATCCTTAAAAGCCAAAACAGGAGGAGTGAATTCCTTAATTTTTACCTTAACAACTGATTTAGTATTGGCTTATACCTCAGAGCACAAATCCAGCTTGCTATCAATCTCCTATGTAAGTATCCTTCAAAACCGACTGCCGCTACATGAAACTCGAACAGAAATATATATTCTGGATACTTGCAGCCCTCCTTTTTTTGATAATTCTCTGGAGTCCGTGGCAACAAAGTCGGATTACTGATGATCTATGGACCACAGATTTTAAAAAAATGAAATCTGATTTTACCTTTGAAGGTATCAGTTACACGAGAAACATAGGTGAAGACACCCAGTGGGTCTTGAGGGCAAATTCAGCCCAATTATATGAGGATAAAAACATCATGGATATAGAAACGATAAAAATAAATTTTTTTCCTGCCGAAGGAGGTCATGTTATTGTTACTGCCGATTCGGGCGTATATAAAATTGATGATGATGAAATGTTACTAAATGGCAATGTAGAAATTCATTCTGAGGGTGGCGCTGCACTCTTTTCAGACACCATGTACTTCAGTCAGAAAAGGAGACTTTTCTGGACCGAAGACAAGGTTTTTATCAAGGGAGACGGGCTGGAAATGAAGGGTGAAGGGCTTGAGTACGATCTTCAAAATGGTAAATTTAGAGTAAAGAGACAGACAACCGTCCTGCCGGAAAACGGCGAGCTGGAACTTTAAAATAAAGGCAATTCAAGACTTTCGGACGCCTAAAAGGAATTAATAATGAAGTGTCAAAACTTTTGTATACCCAGACGAATGATCCAAATTGGAACCATAGTCCAGACGACATGGTTTTGTGTCCTTATTTTTATGCATTTCTACTGCTCGTTTGCTGTTGCCCAAATAGGGGCCACAGAAACCGTATCTACCCCTGTACAAGACGAGGGTAAACTGCCAATCCATATAGAGAGTGATCTTATGGAGGCATTGGATAAATCAGGTGTCGTAGTATTCACAGGACATGTAAAAACAACTAGAGGAAATCTTGTAATACACTCGGACAAACTTGAGGTCTTTTATGAGAAGGAAGAGCAGGAGACGGAGACGAAAAGGGCAGTTAAAAAAACAGTAGCCACAGGTCATGTGCGTATAACCCACGGTGAGCGTGTTGGTACTGGAGAACAGGCTGTATATGACAAATCTGCTGAAAAGATCACTATTACAGGTAAGGCCCAGGTTATGGAAGGTCCTAGCCGGGTAAGTGGAGAACGGATAATCTTTTTTATTAATGAAGATCGAAGTATAGTTGAAGGAGGCAGCGCAGCAAAGGTTGAGGCGGTTATCTATCCGGCGGAGTAAAAAACATTAAAAGAAATTCCAAATTATTACCGTTAAAGAGTATATGAGTAAACTGAAGGCAAGGAAACTGGTAAAACGTTTTGGCGACCGGACAGCGGTCAATGACATCAGCCTTGAGTTGACAGACCATAGTATAGTAGGATTGTTAGGCCCTAATGGTGCTGGCAAGACTACTATATTTTACATGATTGCCGGTCTTATCAGACCTGATGCAGGAAAGGTTTTATTTGACGGCGAGGATATAACAAATTTGCCTATGCACGACAGGGCTCGTAAGGGTATAACCTATTTACCTCAGGAACCCTCAGTATTCAGAAAGCTGTCGGTAGCTGATAATATCCGCCTTGTAATGGAAACAATGGGTCTATCCCGCCAAGAAATAGAAAGTAAGATCCCTAAGCTCTTAGATGACATGGGACTTTCCGCTCTTGCGGATCAACAAGCACAGTCGCTTTCAGGGGGAGAGCGAAGACGGGTGGAGGTTATGCGGGCCCTTGCTACAGATCCCTCGTTTATTCTTCTTGACGAACCATTCGCAGGTGTTGACCCCTTGGCTGTCTCTGACCTGCAAGAGATAATACAGGACCTGAAGGCCAAAGGAATAGGAGTTTTCATTTCAGATCACAACGTTCGTGAAACCTTGACTGTATGTGATCGGGCCTATATTGTTAATTTAGGAATCATTAATGAGGAAGGTACTCCAGAACATATAGTTTCAAGCAACATTGCACGAAAAATATATTTAGGAGAAAATTTTACATTATAGGCTATTTTACAGCTTATCTTATTTTCATTGATATCTTGAGATGATAGAGCTTCGCCAACAACTTAAGCTGGCACAGCAACTGGTTATGACGCCTCAGTTGCAGCAGGCTATAAAACTCCTTCAACTATCACAGGTTGAATTAGTTGAAACGATTGACCAGGAATTAGAAATTAATCCTGTCTTGGAGGAATCGGAATCAGAAGATATTCCATTGTCAAATGGTACTGATAACAGCAACCCCCTTCGAGAAAATGAACCTACCTTGCACGAGACTCAGATTCCTACGCTGGCTTCCTCTGAACTTGAGAAAATACCATGGGAAGAAAAGGCAATTCAGGACATAAACTGGAAGGATTTCTGGGACGAAGATAACAGGTCCTCATTTCCTTCGCATTCCTTTGAGAAAAAGGAAGCCCCAAATTATGAAAACTTATTTGCTCGTACTAAAGGCCTAGAAGAGCATCTGCTATGGCAACTTCAGATGTCACATTTCAGCGATATAGAGCGTAAAAGTGCCTGTCTTATTATCGGCAACCTTGACCGAAATGGCTATCTCAAGACTACTGTTGAAGAGATAGCTGAAGAAGTTGGATGTACTCCGAAAAAGGTAGAGGATGTACTAAAAAGGATCCAGATTTTCGACCCTGTTGGTGTGGCAGCAAGAGATCTTAAGGAATGTCTATTGATCCAGATGGATCACTTGGGCATTAATGACCCACTGGTTTTAACCCTCGTAAGTGAGCATCTGAACCATATTGAGCGCCACAATTACCAGGCTATGGCTAAAGCTACCGGTCAGTCATTGGAGGACATAGCAGAAGCAATTGAGATAATAACCGGCTTGGAACCTTGTCCTGGCCGGCCATTTAGCAGTGAAGAGATCCGATATATTGTTCCTGATATTTATGTGTATAAAGTAGATGATGAGTATGTAGTTGCCTTGAATGACGAAGATATGCCAAAATTGAGAATAAATTCTTTTTATCGTAATGCCGTTAAAAATGGAATTGCTTCTTCTTCTGCCAAGGACTTCATACAGGACAAACTCAAGTCTGCGATTTGGCTGATTCGGAGCATCCAACAGCGGCAAAAGACTATCTATAAAGTTACTAAAAGTATCGTAGGGTTCCAGAGAGAATTTTTGGACAAAGGAATAGCCTATTTAAAGCCTCTAATACTCAAAACCGTGGCGGATGACATAGAAATGCACGAATCCACCATAAGCAGAGTAACCACAAATAAATATGTCCACACACCGCAGGGTATTTTTGAACTCAAGTTCTTTTTCAGCGCGAGTCTTGGCAGAGATGACGGCTCTGATGTGGCATCCTATAGCGTGAAGGAACAAATTCGTCAGATAATACAGGCAGAGGCGCCAATTCGACCATACAGTGATAAACAGATTGTGGAAATGTTAGCCAAGGAACATATACGTATTGCAAGACGGACTGTTGCAAAATACAGAGATCTGCTGGGTATTCTGCCCTCCAGTCGCCGCAAGCGCCCAGCAATAAATTGTAATTTAAAAAAAATTAGCAATTAGCTAATTCTCTATTTGGAGGAATAATATGCAAATCAATGTGACATTTAGACGTTTAGAGCCTTCGGATGCATTGCGCGAATATGCTGAAAACAGACTCCAAAAACTCAATAAATATGCTGATGGTCCCATTGATGTAAATGTCGTTTTATCAGTTGAGAAATTCAGACATACAGCAGAGGTTACGATTTCCGGAGATGGTGTAAGGGCTGCAGCGAAGGAAGAACAGAATGAAATGCGGGCCGCTATAGACCTCGTATCTGACAAAATTTATAAGCAATTAAAGCGATATAAGGAAAAAATTCGCAGTAAAAGAGTGGCCGGTTCTGTGGCAGAGCCGGATCTTTTAGACGTTTTGCCATCTCCTGAAACAGTAAAAGGGGGTCTGGGTATAATTACTACAAAAAAAATGGATGCCAAACCCATGGCTGTTGAGGAAGCAGCTGCTCAGTTCCAGTCCCTTAATCAAAATTTCATGATGTTCACTAATGCTGAGACCAATGCAATAAACGTCCTTTATCGGCGTATGGACGGCGCTCTAGGTTTGGTCGAACCGTAATGACCGTGAAGCTACTTAATTTTCTCTGCAACAGATGTATTATCCCCGATCTTAACACAAAATCAAAGGAAGAGGCACTGGTCAGACTAGCCCAAAGGGTGGCAGAAATAGAACCCGACGTGAATCAGGATTCTGTATTATCCGTCCTTAAAGAACGTGAACAATTGGGCAGTACGGGTATTGGGGGTGGAGTGGCGATTCCACATGGGAAGCTCCCCGAGATGAGCCGCATGCTCATAGTAATCGGTCGCAGTCCAGCAGGTATCCCTTTTGACGCAATTGATAATTGTCCGGTTCACATCATGTTTCTTTTGCTTGCGCCTAGCAACTCAGCCATTTCCTATCTCAAAATATTGGCAAAAGTTTCAAGGTTGTTAAAGATCCAGAAAGTACAACAACGAATTATGGAGGCGCCAGACGCACGTTCCATTCAAAAAGTAATTGAAGAAATAGATGACCAGGGCTGAGGCCCTCAGAGCCTCAAGCAAAGAACGGAAAGTGAATGAAAAATCTGTACAGATCCAGTCTCAAAAAGATGCGTCGGCAGTAATTCCAGAATCGTATAATCAAGTCAGACTGGTTCAAGCGGTAATAATAACCGGCATGTCCGGATCTGGTAAGAGCACCGCGCTAAAAGCCTTTGAAGATATGTCCTACTTCTGTGTGGACAATCTTCCAATAGCCCTCCTGCCCGAGTTTCTGTTCCTCAAAGAAAATGCCTCTAAAATGCCAACCCGTGTGGCCCTTGTGATGGATGTGCGGGAAGAGAGCTTTCTCGATCAATATCAATCCATCTTTAAACAAATTAAAGAAGAAGGATTTTACCTGGAAATTCTGTTTCTGGATGCAAAAGATGAAATTTTAGTACAGAGATTTAGCCAGACTCGCCGACGGCATCCCTTGAAGCCCAGGGGCAGTGTCCTTGAAGGAATACATATTGAAAGGGAACGTCTGATAGGGCTCAGGGAATGTGCCGACAAATTGTTTGATACCTCAGATTTCAATGTTCATCAGCTAAGACTTGGTATTGTAAGGCTTTACTCTCCTAGAAAACGTCTGGATCAACTCATTATACATATACTGTCATTCGGCTTTAAATATGGTGTTCCTGCCGATGCCAATCTGGTCCTGGATGTCAGATTTTTGCCGAATCCCTTCTTTGAGTCGGATCTGCGTTCATTAAATGGACGAGCACGTGAAGTGCGAAACTATGTCTTGGAAAAGGAAGATACTATTGAATTTCTCAAATACGCCGAAGACCTTTTGAAATTCCTTATACCAAAATACAGAGACGAAGGTAAATCTTATCTTGTGATTGCCGTGGGGTGTACAGGAGGTCGACACAGAAGTGTTGCCATTGCAGAGCATCTAAAAGAAATATTTACAGGCGCCAGTGAGGAGGTTATCGTCACACACAGAGACTTGGAACTGGAGGGATAAAATACATGGTAGGCGTTGTTGTGACATCCCATGGCCGTCTTGCTGATGAGCTTTTATTAACGACGGTTTTTATCGTAGGCAAGACGGAACAGATGATTGCCCTTTCTATAGATCCGTCAAAGCCAATAGGTAAATTGCAGTCTGAAATCCACAAAGCCATTAAGGAAGTAGATACGGGTGATGGTGTGCTGATACTTACGGACATGTTTGGCGGGACTCCGGCCAACATGACTCTTGCTTTTCTGGAGGATAACAAGGTCGAGGTCATAACAGGGGTAAATCTTCCTATGTTGATCAAATTGTGCCAGTGCAGGAATAAGAACCAGACCCTTCATGAATTGGCAGATGAAGTGGTAGATTACAGCAGAAAAAGCATTAACCAAGCGAATGCAATTCTGAAAAAGTAATCGTGGCCCTGATTATCATTTAGACCATTATAACTGATGATTAAATTTCGACTAACAGAATAGGGAATTATTAAAAGACAAGGGAATTGACTTAAAATCTTGATGACTCAAAATACCTTGTTCGATTATTCTGCGGTTTGACAACGTGTTGACAGGAACACATATCAAGATCCAATTAATATAATTAATCCTGAATATTTGTTGCCAGGAGGTTCAGACATGACTATTAAGGTCGGCATAAACGGTTTCGGACGCATTGGAAGAAGCATTTTCAGGGCTTCTAAACTATATAAAGAATTTGAAACAATTGGAATTGAGGCCATAAATGATCTGACAAACACCCATACACTGGCTCACATGTTAAAATATGATTCTGTGATGAGGACATTCCCTCTCGATGTAAAGCAGACAGATCGTGGAATAATTGTAGATGGCAAAGATATTCGGATAACAGCCATCAGAGAACCCTCCCAGTTGCCGTGGCAGGAAATGGATGTGGAATATGTAATAGAAGCCACTGGACGATTCAGTGATGCAGACCTTGCACGAGGACATCTGGAGGCCGGGGCGCAAAAGGTCGTAATAACTGCACCTGCGAAGCATGAAGATATCACGATTGTGATGGGGGTCAATGAAGACGACTACGATCCAGCCTGTCACCACATCGTATCTAACGCCTCCTGCACCACCAACTGTCTTGCCCCTGTAGCTAAAGTAATATTGGACAGATTTGGTATAGTTGCAGGGCTGATTAACACTGTACATGCCTATACGAACGATCAGAGACTGCTTGATTTTCCTCACTGTGATCTCAGACGGGCCAGGGCCGCTGCTGTTAATATGATTCCCACCAAGACAGGTGCCGCAGCAGCAGTAAGCAAAGTCATTCCTGAACTTACAGGCAAATTCGACGGCTTGGCAGTACGTGTTCCCACCCCTAATGTTTCCATAGTAGATCTTGTAGCCCAAGTGGAGAAGCGTGCTACTGTATCTGAAATAAACGAGGCCATCAAGTTGGCTACTAACCGCTTTCTCGGATACATAGATGAACCACTGGTATCTACTGATTTCATAGGAGATCCCAGATCCTCTATTGTAGATGGCGCATGCACAAAAGTTATTGGAGACAAGTTGATTAAGATTATGTCATGGTATGATAATGAATGGGGATACTCAAACAGGATATTGGACCTGATACTTCACATGAATGCTCATAAAGCACTTTAGTAGCAGAGATATATTGTAATCGTTAATGCGAGCCTTT
>CAZPDU010000272.1:0-1728 GCA_964585405.1 uncultured Thermodesulfobacteriaceae bacterium
CTTTTAGTAAAAAAAATAGAACTTCATTTCTTTTACTTGCAGATCTCACCCAAATTTTCTTTGCGTCTTTTCAGCCTTCGTGGTTCAAAAAAAATAAGTCAACGAATGCAAGAACGTTCCCACCGTTTCATTAAAAATGATAGTTTGAAAATGAGGGATTTTCATCCTTTACAATAAGGATAAAAAATGGTATATCTATCCCTGCAAGGAAGGATAAAATAATGAAGGACGTTTTCAAAAAGATAATTACCGATTTTCATGAGCAACCAATTCGCCCGCCTATTCCTAGGGATATTCCGATACCCAGTGATTCCGGAAAGATCGTTTCTCTTATCGGCGTCAGGCGCAGCGGCAAGACCTCGATACTCTACCACCTGATTACAGAGCTGAGAAAGCGCATCGACCCTTTCAGAATCATGTACATAAACTTTGAGGATGACCGGCTTTTTCCACTGGAACTGGGCGATCTCGATGGCCTTATTCAGGCCTACTACGAGATGCATCCTGAAAAGAGGGATGAGCAGATCTACTTGTTTTTTGATGAAATTCAAAATGTTGACCACTGGGAAAAATTCATTCGCAGGATTTATGATACCTTGCATGTCCAGATCTTCGTTACCGGATCGTCCTCAAAACTCTTGAGTGCGGAAATCGCCAGCGCCCTTCGGGGCAGAACCATCACCTATGAGATATTCCCCCTGTCCTTCAGCGAATACGTAAGGTTCAAAGGCATAGAGGTTAACATGCATTCCTCAAGATCGCTCGGCTATATAGCCAATGCCTTTGACCAGTATATCCTGCATGGCGGGTTCGCGGAGACAGTCGATGCCGCCCCGGACATGAGGGCAAGAATACTCAGAGATTATGTAGACCTTGTCATATATAAGGACATTATTGAGCGCTATGGGATCAAGAATCATGCATTGATGAAGCACCTGGTCAAATACTGTTTTTCAAATATGGCTACCGCTGTAAGCATGACCAGGCTTTATAACGAATTTAAATCCCAGGGATTCAAACTGGGCAAAGACACGCTGTTCGATTACTTCTCATATCTCAATGATGCCTTTGCTATCTTCAGTGTGCCCGTATTCAGAAATTCGGTTCAGGAGGAACAGCGCAACCCGAAAAAAATATACAGCGTGGATAATGGCTTCAAGTCCATTTTTGATGTCTCCTTGTCAACCGACTATGGCAGGCTCTATGAAAACGCGGCCTTTTTGCACCTGAGGAGACAATCCAGGGAGGTCTATTACTTTTTGGAGCATCAAGAAGTTGATTTTTACTGCCGGACCGACAGTGGCCCACTCATTGCCAATATCAGTTATGATATCAGCAGCCCCCAAACAAGGAAAAGAGAGATCAACGGCCTTATGGCTGCATTGCATTTTTTCGGATGCAGCCGGGGTTATCTTGTGACCAGAGATCAGGAGGAAACGCTTTCCCTGGATGACAAAGAAATCGTAATACTGCCGCTATGGAAATGGCTGCTCATGTGAATGGTAAACAAGACCTTAGCATGATCCTGCTTGATCGAAAGACGATAAGATGCGGGTCAGGTTTCCGTTCTGCCGGAGCTACCCCAGAGCAATGGACTTCGTATTGCACGGGGCAGGGCAGACAGGATTTACAGGATTGACTGGATGTTCTTTCTTTTCTCCCTTTCCGGAAGAAAGGGAGAAAGAGAATCCGCCTGCGGCGGGAAAAGATTTTCCTGCAGTGGCCTCA
>CAZPDU010000273.1:0-8426 GCA_964585405.1 uncultured Thermodesulfobacteriaceae bacterium
ATTTTTGTAGCACATAAAATTTTTATTTCTCTCTTACCAAGACAACACAGACTCGATCCGCTGAATTTTCTCCATCATATAATTGCGCATATGCTATCACGAGGATAAAAAAACTTTTACACCTACACCGACCGAGATGAGTTCATTAGCCGCTTGTCCCATCCTGTTTCCCTTCCTCCTGATATCGGCACGGGCACTGTTTTCCTTGAAGCACTGAAGGTTATCTTGACATGCGCAGTTGAAAATCCTTCAGAATACTGATTTGGCAAACAAGATCCGAAATGGAGGATTCCGAACGGCCGGGAAGTACGATATTTCAAAATCGAGAGAAAAATTTCTGGAAGCCGTGAGAGCGTGAGAGGGTGAAAGCAGGCAAGAGTTCGACTCTCAAGTAAAAGAGATTGTCGCCCTGGGGACGTTCGAGTCAGAAACGAGGGAGGTGGTCGTAATTACCGAATAGATGCCGAAAATCACTGGCAGGCTTAAACCTTGTAGAGGATATGACTTGCAGCGGCCCCGGAAAACCCCTACAATGTACCCTACTATTTAGATAGTGATGGTATTATATTGTTCGATGCTACGGAATGTCCTCAGCAAGAGACCTCTGGTTGAGATTTTAACTTTCGGCCTTCCTTGTGATTTCAGGCTTTTTGGCCTGTTCCATGGCTATCTCTTTTACTGATGTAAACGCTTTTGCCTGGGATGCTCCTTCTATGGCCTTTTCAGCTATCTGGTGGACTTGTTTCATTGCTGAATTCACTTCGGTTTTAAGCTCTGAAATTTTCTTTTCTTGAGAGGTTATGGTATCCTCCAGGAACTCGATTTTTTGCTGATAAACCTTGCATTCCCACTCCCTTTCCGTAGCAGCCATCTGCTTTTTCTGTTCCATTTCGCGGGTAACTGCCGCAATTGCCTCGCTTTTTTCTTTTTCTACTTCCTTTTGAAGCATACCTGGAAACTTCTTGACCTGTTCTCTCAGATCCTTTAGTTCGGATTCCTGTGCTACAAGCGCTGCCTCCCTCTCCGCAAACTCCTTTTCCGTGCTTTCTTTCTGCTCCTGGAGTTCCTTTTCAAGAGATGCCCTATTCTCCTTATATTTATCCTCTTCTAATTTTCTAGTACGATCCCTTTCATAGATGTACTCGGCTTGTTCACGGTCCCACTTCTGCTTTGTGAGTGACTTCTCCTCTTCCAATTCGCGAAGGAAACGCTTTTTCTCATCCTCCCATTCAGACCTTTTTCCCTCTATCTCTTTTTGAAGTGTGACCTGCAGTTCAGAGTATTTTCCTTCAAGGACTGCAAATTTTTCATCATAGTCCGACTGCAGCTTTGTTATTTTTGAAGCAAATTCTGCTTCAGCTACAGTTTTTCTTTCTTCATAGGCCTCAACCAGCTTGGCCAGAGCATCAGATGCCTCCTCTATATCATAGAGTGCTTTAAGCCTTTTTTCTTGAAGTGCTACTGCACTCTTTAGTTCCTCAAGACGTTCGGCCTGAGAGGACAGCTTGTCTGTCAGATCGCTCAGGGTCTTTCCGATCAGGCCCTTGAGATTGGTAACGTTTTCGATTACTCCATGTACTGTTGCCTCTTTTGCGGCCTCCAGGGCTGTTGCCTCTTTGTATTTTTCTGCCTCAGAGCGCCATTTCTCAGACTCCTTGGCTTCCCTCACCTTGTCTTTGTAAACTTCGAGAAGCCTTGAGTATTCTTCGATTATCTCTTTTTTGGTCATCTGGGACGAGATCTTAAATTCTTCCGCCATTTTCTACTCCCTGGAATATATTATTCGAACCACTTACTGCCCATTTTTATAATATACCAATCTTTTTGACCCTAAAGAAGCCCCAATTAATCTCAAAACAGGTTGGAGATAATCTCATACCCGCCGATCCAGGAGTCGATCATGCTACCGAGGCCCGGAAGCAGAAAGGCCAGAAAGACTCTAAGCAGTTTGTTTTTCCACCAGCCGGTCAGTGTAGACATGTCTTCCAGTACGGCTTCAAATTCCCTGACCACTGGTGGCCGGAGCAAAACCTGGACAAAGGCGGTTTTTCTTCTGTGATTTCAGTCCGATCAAACAATCCAGCAAATAGTCTGGGCAGCAGATAGCTTTTTTTGAAAAAGGATTGGGCATGCCAGGCACGACGCAGGGTGACCCTGACATCGCGGTCACACAGGCCTATGGAAATCAGGTTTTCCTCTGCAGGTTTCTTGGCAAGGCTGGCATTTTTTCCTTGACATAAAGAAAGAAATATCATATTTGTTCTTTATGCAAAAGAAAGAAATCATAAAGTCGCTTATCCGTGAGTTTCACCACAGGCTCCTTCCCCAATACACTCCCAGAGAGATTGCCATCCCCCTCAACGTGGAAAAGATTGTTACCCTGATCGGGGCCAGAAGAAGCGGAAAGACATTTCTGCTGTATCAGCTTATTGATCAGTTGCACCGGGAGACAGATAAAACCTGTTTGATTTTTATCAACTTTGAAGACGAACGTTTAGACCTCGCCGTTTGGGAAGCGGACCTTATTTTGCAGGCATACCGGGAGTTGTATCCGGACCGTGACATGACATCATGTTATTTCTTTTTTGATGAGATTCAGAATCTTTCCGGCTGGGAAAGATTTGTGCGCAGGCTTTATGACACGGTTTCCCATCACATCTTCCTGACCGGCTCCAACGCCAGGATGCTAAGTTCTGAAATCTCGACCTCTTTGCGTGGACGGAGTATCAGCTATGAAGTTTTTCCCTTAAGTTTCAGGGAATATCTGGCTTTCAGGGAAATACCTGTTGATTTCTACATTCCGGAAACAAAAGGGGCCATTTATAATGCCCTGGAATCATACCTTGAATTTGGCGGCTTCCCGGAGTTGGTGTCCGTGGCAGATGAGGATGTAAGATATCGGATTCTTCAGGAATATTTTGAAGTGATGCTATTCAGGGACCTTGTTGAGCGTTATGAAATCAAAAATGTCATTGCCCTGAAATTTTTTATCAAACGCCTTTTCAGCAGCGCGACAAAACAGGTTTCGATCCATCGTATTTACAATGACCTGAAGTCTGCTGGGATCAGAATCGGGAAAAACAGCCTTTACGATTTTTTGGAACAGGCGGAAGCGATATTTCTTGTGCAGACATTGAAAAAGTATTCGCCAAAGGTTTCGGTGCAGGAACTTGGCGAAAGGAAAATATTTATAATTGATAATGGATTACTCAATTCCGTAGTCTTCAAATTCTCCGCCGATAGGGGTAAAGCGATGGAGCAGGTCGTATTCTGGGAGCTGCGGAGAAGAGGGATGCAGTTTTTTTTCTTGAAAAACGGTTATGAATGCGACTTTGTCACCATATCCAGGTCCGGCAGGATCACCGATGTCATCCAGGTATGCAGCGATCTCAGCGATCCGGTTACCCTGTCCCGCGAAGCGAAAGGAATCAGCAAAACCTGCAAACAATCAGGTGTATCTCAGGGGACGATCATAACCTATGACCAGCAGGATAAGATAGAAGAGGACGGTATTATAATCAATCTTGTTCCGTTGGCGGTTTTTATCTATCAAGATCATTCCATCTGACAAGGAGCACGGGAAGTGTAGGGAATAGGGACATTGTTTCTGAGTGAACTTAAGGCTCATTATTCCTTATAGCACGATCAATCCTGATATGTTCCTGAAATGCTGATCTTTTAAAAACAGTTTCAGACCGTGTTGAAAAGCGACAGATGCGATCCATATATCGTTGGTGGGGATTGGCGTGCCCTTTTCCCGTAGATCATTCAGGATCGCGGCGTAAAATTCTGCGGTATTTTCATCAATAGCATAAACAACGACGCGCGGTACATCCAGAAATTTCTCAAGCTCTTCCCTGTTCTCCTGCTCTCGCCTACCTCCTTTAAAACCGGAGAGCAATTCACCGATGCTCATAGAACAAAGCGCGATTTCGTGTGCCCGCTGCAGAATGGAAATGGTCTCTGGATCGCCCCTCATTGCACAGGAATAAATGCTGGTGTCAATGAGCATTTTTTATGACCAGAGTTGCTTATCTATCTTACATTCCGAATCGATTTTTCCTTGTATTTGTTCAAATTCCTCTTCAGACCACCTTCTGAAAATATGATCCATATCGTGGTATAATATAGTGAACAGAATGACTTCACAATATGGACTTGTCGTTAAAATGTAAAATCAAGTTTTTGCTTTGGGGAAAAAGGTGAAACTGATATAAATGAATCTTGACAATCATCAATAAGCAGGTCATAAGTATAGATGTCTATAGTTACATAAACTTTATTTAATTTTGTTAAACATATCTGCCTGAAGGAAAGACAAAAAATGTATCGTTCTCTTGCCGAGAAACAGATTAGTGATTTAGCGTGGGGCTGGTGGCTGTGGCAGAGAGGAATGGTGCGCGTCTGCTCCTTTTAGGCTAAAGCTTAAAAAAGCAAGGGCAAAAGGCCGTGGACACGCAAAGGTGTCCACGGCCTTTTTATTTTGGCTCAAGGATTAAAATGAGTAACAGACAGGCGTTTCAGAGTTCAAAGGTTCAGGGTCAGTGAAGGTTAACAAAAAAAGTAAACCTGAATCTGTGAATTTATGAAGGTATACAGGAAGGTACCCCTGAAAGGTGAACACTGAATCTCTGAACACATACAAGGACAAGATATCATGATCGCTCCCGATCTGACGAAGTTTAAGCTGCTGGCCCAAGAAGCCAACATCATCCCGATATGGAAAGAGATAGCAGTCGACTTTGATACACCTGTATCATTGTTTGCAAAGCTCGGAGAAAATAATTACTCGTTCCTGCTTGAAAGCCTTGAAGGCGGAGAAAAGTGGGGCAGGTACAGCTTTATCGGATTCAGGCCCTTTCTGGTCTTTGGTTGTAAGGGAAATGATGTCTTTACAGAGATCGAGGGCAGGCGTGAAAACATTCATGTTGATGATCCGCTTACCGCCCTCAGAGAAATAATGGCACGATTTTCACCGGCAGAGATCCCGGATCTCCCCCGATTCTACGGAGGTGCTGTTGGATACATGGGCTATGACATGGTCCGTTTTATGGAGCGTCTGCCGGAGAATCTTTCAGATACCGCGGGTTTCAATGATGCGGTATTCATGTTTCCCGAACTCCTGCTTGTCTATGACAATATAAAGCAGACCCTCAAGATCATTGCATGTCTCAGGATAGAAACGGAAGACAATCCAGAGTCTGTATATATGAGAGGAGAAAGGGCAATAGAAGGCGTGATCCGACGTATTCGAAACGGACTGGACTATCCACTGCCGATTGCAGACCCCTTCCCCTCCACCACCCTGAGCCCTGAGGTCCCTCAGGAGCGATTTGAGGACATGGTGCGCAGGGCAAAGGAATATATACGCGCAGGAGACATAATCCAGGTAGTGCTCTCCCAAAGGTTTTCCGGTAAAAACCTTGTCCCTGCATTTGACCTGTACCGCGCGCTCAGAAGGATAAATCCTTCGCCCTATCTCTATTACCTGCGCATGAAAGACGAAGTGCTTATTGGTTCCTCGCCCGAGATTCTGGTCAGGCTCACAGGCAAAAAAATCGAGGCAAGGCCCATTGCAGGCACCAGACCGAGAGGTAAGGATCAAAAGGGGGACATGCAGTTTAAAAGGGAACTTCTCGCCGACCCGAAGGAAAGAGCAGAACACCTTATGCTGCTGGATCTGGGAAGAAATGACGTCGGCAGGGTCGCTAAAACGGGTACTGTAAAGGTCGAGGACCTTATGAGCGTTGAACGTTATTCACATGTCATGCATATTGTCACAGGAGTTACGGGAGAACTGGCAGAGGGAAAGGACATGTTTGACGTACTGAAGGCATGTTTCCCGGCAGGCACTGTATCAGGCGCACCCAAGATACGGGCCATGGAGATCATAGAAGAGCTCGAACACGCGCGTCGGGGACCATATGCCGGTGCCGTGGGCTACTTCGGTTTTTCAGGTAATATGGATCTTGCCATTACTATTCGCACCCTCTGTCAGAAAAAGGATATGCTTTACCTCCAGGCCGGAGCCGGTATAGTTGCTGATTCGAATCCCACGTTCGAATGGGAGGAGACTATCAACAAAGGGCGGGCGCTCATGCGGGCCATTCAGATCGCCCACGAAGAACTATCCTTATGAAAGCGTACATCAAGAGCCTGCATACTGCGGCGAGCTGGGCTTTCCTGTCTTTATGTATGGGAAGTCTCACGGGCTGCTGCCTTATAACAGTCCCGGTCAAAACCGCGGTCAGTGTCACAGGAACCGTGGTCACCACAGTCGTAAAGGTAGTTACCGCACCTGTCCGCTGGATCAGCGATTCAATAGCTGACGACTCAAATCAGGAGAGAGAAAAACCAATACAACAGGGCGACTCAGAGAGTAACCAATCATGCTTATAGTCATCGACAACTACGACTCGTTTACCTACAACCTGGTACAGGCCCTGGGAATACTCGGTGCGAATATTAAGGTTGTAAGAAATGATGAAGTAACGGTAGAGGAGATAGACTCCTGGACGCCCGACCACCTGCTTATCTCTCCTGGTCCGGGCGCGCCTTCCAGTGCCGGCATATCAGTGGCTGCCGTCTGTCACTTTGCCGGCAGAATACCGATTCTGGGCGTGTGCCTCGGCCACCAGTCCATCGGCGTTGCGTTCGGGGGCAAGATAATAAGAGCGGGCAGGCTTATGCACGGCAAGACCTCGATGATCAAACACGATGAAAGGGGTGTATATCAAGGTCTGCCTAATCCATTTGAGGCCATGAGGTATCATTCCCTTCTGGTGGATGAGGCAACCCTTCCAGACTGTCTTGAAGTCACGGCACGGTCGGAGCAGGACGAACTTATGGGCTTCAGGCACAGGGAATTTCCCATAGAGGGAGTCCAGTTTCACCCTGAATCCATCATGACACTCGAGGGAATCAATCTTCTTAAAAATTTTCTAAAAATCCGAGTATAGGATTAAAGGTATATATGGATATACTAAAAAAGGCCATATCGGATGTTGCGAACAGGAGAGATCTGAGCCGGGCGGAGATCTCATCGGTTATGGAAATAATTATGGAAGGAAAGGCTACACATGCCCAGATCGGCGCCCTTCTCACCGGCCTCAGAATGAAGGGCGAGACGGTGGATGAAATTGCCGGGGCCGCACAGGTGATGAGAAAAAAGGCCCTGCGTATCCCTTTAAACATTTCGCCGGAAGAGCCCCTTGTTGACACCTGCGGCACCGGAGGCGATGGCACCCGTACGTTCAATATCTCCACCACAACTGCCTTTGTAGTCGCAGGGGCTGGTATCAGGGTTGCCAAGCACGGTAATCGTTCCGTGTCCAGCAGGGCTGGCAGCGCGGACGTGCTGGAGGCCCTGGGTATAAATCTGGATCTGTTGCCGGAGCATGTGGGAATGGCAGTGGAAACCTTAGGTATGGGTTTCATGTTCGCCCCTTCCCTCCATCCAGCCATGAAATACGCCGTAGGGCCGAGACGGGATCTAGGCATTCACACGATATTCAATATTCTGGGACCCCTGACAAACCCGGCAGGGGCAAATATTCAGGTGCTCGGGGTCTATGACCCTGCACTTACAAGGCCTCTCGCAAAGGTCCTTGGCCGCCTTGGCAGCAAAAAAGCATGGGTAGTGCACGGAGAAGGGGGACTGGACGAACTCAGTCTACTGGGGAATAGTGTTGTGGCGGAGTGGGACGGGAATGGAGTAAGGGAGTTTATCATCAGACCGGAAGACGCGGGTCTGAAACCATGCAGGGCGGAAGATCTGAAGGGTGGGAGCGCGGGAGAAAATGCTCAAATACTGAAAGACATACTCTCAGGTAAAAGAGGGCCCAGAAGGGACATCGTGCTCCTTAATGCCGGGGCAGCCATACTTTTAGCAGACAGGGCAAAATCCATGAAAGAAGCGGCGGACTTAGCGGCCGAGAGCATAGATTCAATGGAGGCCATGAAAAAACTTGAGGCATTGAGGGTCTTAAGCAAGAGATGATATAATGAGCATCCTGGACACGATCATCACACACAAAAGACGGGAATTAAAAGACAGACAGCGCAAGGGGTTTATCCCTTCAGGGCACGAAGTCTTTTCCCCCAGGGGTTTTAGAAAGGCCCTGGTCTCCGATCCGGGGGTCTCAATAATCGCAGAGGTAAAGAAGGCCTCTCCTTCAAAAGGCCTCCTGTGTCAGGATTTCGAACCTGCAACTATTGCCAGAGACTACCAGACAGGAGGCGCGAAGGCCGTATCAGTCCTGACAGACGAGAAGTTCTTTCAAGGAAAGCCGGAGTTTATTCCGCAGATACACGGAGAAATCAGCCTTCCTCTTTTGAGAAAAGATTTCATCATAGACCACCTCCAAATCGAAGAGGCCAGACTCTGGGGTGCGGACGCAGTACTCCTTATTGCAGCTGTGCTTGAT
>CAZPDU010000274.1:0-11884 GCA_964585405.1 uncultured Thermodesulfobacteriaceae bacterium
AAGCCGCTCCCTGGCGATCCCCTGCCTGCCAACCATCGAATGTGCATCCCCATGTGAATTCCAGTCATAGGCCCGCCAGACAAAGGGAAAAAGGATTACGTCTTTTGCTACTGATATAGCTACAAGACCATATATGGACCATAAGGGAAGATCGAACCATTCATGTATCTGAATAAGTATTAAGATCAGCAGGGCCGTACCAGGTACTTGAAGAACTATATATCTCACCAGGACTCGAACTGTCCAGCCATTCTCTTTCATTGCCTTTTTGACCTCAACAACTCAGGAGTTAAGGATCAATTCCTTTCAAGTCTTCAGCCTTTCTCCATGCATACTAATAGTCAGGTATTCAGACTACAACTTTTTCAGAGAAACAAAAAACCAGTCAGCTTAGATATTTACAAACCCTAAGACAATGGATTCAGCTGCTCCCAAAACTTTTTAGGAACTCTTGAATAATTCTTCAGCACTAAATTGAGATTCGATGAAGAAGAGATGAAGACAATATGTTAATATTCAGCTATAAAAAAATAACAAGGTCTGTCAAAACCCGTTTGGAGATTGACAAATTCGGCCATAGAGAAGAGAATCACTTGGATTATAGGTAATATGAAAATGAGCAGATTGATGAAATACAACTTCGTAGAGCAGCTTAATGAGAAAGTCATGTTGGGAGATGGTGCATTCGGTACCTATCTCTTTGAAAAAGGTGTAGACCTCTCAAAAAATACCGATTCGCTTAACATAAGCGATCCGGACCTGGTCTATTCTATTCACGAGGAATACATTCGTGCGGGAAGCGAACTCATTGAGACCAATACATTTGGGGCCAATCGTTTTAAAATGCTCAAGACCGGTCGGGAACACAAAATTCGCGAAATCAACATAAAGGGGGCAGAGCTGGCTTGCAGGGCGGCAGGTAATGATATCTTTGTAGCTGGGTCCATTGGTCCGACAGGTGTAAAATTTCCGTTTGAAAATGATGAAATTGATTCCAGTGCGGTGCAGGACGCCTTTTTTGAACAGATGACTGCCCTGCTGGAAGGAGGAGTGGATCTGTTCATTATTGAGACCTTTACTTACCTGGATGAGATACTTTTGGCTATTGAAACGGCAAAGAAGGTCGCACCTGATATTCCGATTGTAGCTCAAATGATCTACCCGTTCCGCGGGCGGACAGCCATCGGCCTGGATGCCCTGGATTGCGGCAGGGCGACAGCCGCTGCCGGAGCTACAGTCGTAGGTACGAATTGCGGACGGGGAGTGAAGGCTATGCTCTCTGCGGTTGAACGGCTGTCTCTCCTTAAGGATGAAGTCCTCCTTTCAGCGTTTCCCAACGCGGGCTTACCTGAGGTCATAGAACACCGCATGGTATATTCCACTCCGCCAGCCTACATGGCTGAAAAAGTGGCTGAAATGGTCAAGCTTGGAGTTCGGCTGATTGGGGGATGCTGTGGTACTACACCGGCCCATATCCATGAATTCAGACAGCATCTTCATATAAAGAGACCCAAGGCCATAGGGGTTACAGCCAGGGCGGAGAAGATCTTCGATCTGCCCGAAGGCGAAAAGGACCTTGTTGGCCGGGGCGGACTGATAGACGGCCTCAGACCCGACCGCATCCCTGTGCTTGTGGAAGTGGATCCTCCCAAACATCTTGATATAGAGGATATTCTCACTGGAGCGCGTGCCCTGGCCGATGCCGGCGCTGATGCCATCACGCTCGCTGAACATCCCCTGGCCGTTCTTCGAACGGACAACCTATCCCTGGCGCACAAAATCCGTGTGGAGACAGGTATTCAGACGGTACTTCATCTGACCTGCAGAGATCGTAACGTATTAGGTCTCCAGGCACAGATTATGGGAGCTCATATACTCGGGCTGGAGGCCATATTGGCTATTACCGGGGATCCAGCTACTTCAACGGATCAGCCTGGTGTCAGTGGAGTATTTGATGTACGTTCCTTTGGGCTGATTCAAATGATAAGTCAGTTCAACCGTGGCCTGAATATGGCAGGCATATCAATGAAAAAGCGCACCAATTTCTCTATTGGTGCTGCCTTCAGCTATCGTCCTGCAAATCCGGATCTCCAGATCAGTAGACTGGGACGAAAGGCCGATCTGGGCGCGCATTTTGTCATGACCCAGCCTATTTTTGATCGAGATGCCGTAGAGGACATGATGAATAGTACGCAACACCTGAATCTCTTGATTTTCACAGGTATTTTCCCCTTGATATCCGCCAGAAACGCGGATTTTCTCCACAACGAAATCCCAGGCATTTCAATTCCCAGACAGATTCGGAAACATCTATGGAAGTATGAAAAGGTTGAAGATCAGCGTAAAGCGGCCCTGGATCTGTCCAGAAAACTGATTGCCGATATCATTACTTTCGTCGACGGACTCTATTTGATCAGTCCACTCAATAAGTGGGAAATTCCATTAAAATTATTGCAGGAACTGAGGGCGTCAGGGCATTGATGAAAGACTTTTGTTCATCATTTTCTTTATTAAGAAAAGTACTGTAAACACCAGGACAAAAGCATCTTAACTTCTATTTGAAATTCAATTGTTTGATAATTCCGAATCTAATATATTAAACCCCCCGGCGGCGGCAGGCCGCTATTAAATTGAAATAACAACTAAAATAAGTTATTATAGATATAAATTATATTTATGATTGCCAATATTAATAAATTTAGGCTGGTGGCTTATTTTGTTAATTCCCGCTCCCAAAAGGAACCATGTATCATCCTTATCGAAGTCTGATGTGTCATCTTTAACATCGCTGGTCAGATTGACCGTAAGGCGAAAAAACCTTTTTGAACCTGGAAAGGGAATAGTAGTAGCAGTTTCAGGTGGACCTGATTCTGTCTGTTTGCTGCATATTCTTAATTTATTGAGCAGCCATTGGGGTTCGGCCCTGAAAGTAGCCCACTTTGAGCACGGCCTCAGGGGCTCTGAATCCCGGGATGATGCCCGTTTTGTCAAAAGACTTTCTAATAATTTTGGACTCGGTTTTTACATTGATTATGGCAATGTCAAGGCCTTTGCACGCAATAAAGGCATAGGAATCCAAGAGGCCGCTCGAATCCTCAGATATGAATTTCTGGAACGTGTGCGTATTGAAACCAAGAGCACATATATCGCCACGGCACATACTGCTGACGACCAAGCAGAAGAGGTGCTTATGCGATTGATCAGAGGTGCGGGTCTCTCAGGACTCAGTGGAATTCCATGGGTAAGAGATAACTGCATAGTCCGTCCGCTTTTAGGTGTAACCAAGCAGCAGATCCTGGATCACCTTAAAATCAATGATATACCATATGTAATAGATCGATCTAATAACAGTACGAAATATCTACGAAATCAGATTCGCAAAGACCTTGTGCCTTTCTTGACTGAGAATTTCAACCCCGCCATTGTGCGTACTATCAACCGTATGACAGAAATGCTTACAGAAGATCATAACCTGTTGACAGAGATAGCGGAAAAGGCATATCAGAATTCATTGACATTCCCTCCCCGGGAAGGAAAACTGTGTTTCAGAATAAAAAAAATTAAGGAATATCCAGAACCTATTCGCCGCAGGATTTACAGAATGGCCCTCAGGGATTTGAGACTATTCAGCGGCAGAGTGAGGGCCAGCCATCTTCTGGGTATAGATAAATTGGTCAGCAGCCTTAAAGACCCCTGTGCCTCATTAAGACTGCCCGGAGGTGCTGTGGCATTTAGAAGATATGAAGAGCTGTTTATTTCTTCTTCCAGCCCTGAAAAACAAATTCCGGATTCAAATGACTCCGGTTTTTCAGTGTGCGTTACCGGATATGGGCATTGGCCTGCCCCCAATGGAAAGGGATATGTGGAGATTTTATTATCAGATATTACAAGTGACTTTAGATCCAGAGATCGAAAGGAGTATTTCAAGCGCCTGTGGTTAAATCCTAAGATCGTTAAATTTCCTCTTGATCTCAGGACCAGAAGGCCCGGGGAAATTTTCTGGCCCCTGGGCGCTCGGTCACCTTTTAAACTCAAAAAATTTTTGATATCAAGTAAAATCCCTCGTGAGATCAGAGACTCTTTGCCAATACTTGCCAATGGCAAAGAAGTATTAGCGATAGTAGGAGTTGAAATCTCCCATCCCTGCAGGCTCCTTCAAACGGGCAGAAAAGCGCTTTCGCTTCGGTGGGTAATATAATGCAGGCGTCATTTTCATTCATCTGTTTACACTTTTTTAAAAAAGTGTGTATTATTGAATTAAATACCGATATCAGAACTGTAAATTTGAGACTTGAAATTTGATAACGCAGCTACCTTTTTGTATTTTCCCGATTTCGAGTTTTAAATTCCACTACCAAAATTTTAGACGGATAAAGTATAAATAATGTTTGGCCTGTCGCAAAATACGCCAAATAATTATTGTATTCAATTCGTTATTTTGATTTATTATATGTTCTGATTTATGTTAAAAAAAATATTATTCTAGTGGAGGATCACTTTTGAACACCTTTTACAGGAACTTGAGCCTGTGGCTTGTTATCGGCCTTGTGATGGTCTTTATATTCAATCTGTTTAACGAGCCCCAGAAATCAATACAAGAAATCCCTTACAGCGGTTTTCTGGAACATATTGAAAAAGGTGAAGTGACCGCTGTTGTTATTCAGGGAGACAGGCTTGACGGTGTATTTCAGGACCAGACGCCTTTTTTTACTATAGTACCTGCTCAAGACCCCGATATGATGCATTTATTAAAAGAAAAAGGTGTTACGATCCAGGTAAAACCTGTTGGGGAGACACCATGGTATCTTACATTGCTGATTTCGTGGTTTCCTATGCTGCTTCTCATAGGCGTATGGATTTTCTTCATGAGGCAGATGCAGACGGGAGGTGGTCGCGCCCTGTCCTTTGGTCGCAGCAAAGCCAAGCTTGTAACTGATGAAACCACCAAGGTTACCTTTAAAGACGTGGCAGGTATAGAAGAGGCGAAGGAGGAACTAGAGGAAATAATCGATTTTTTAAAGGATCCAAAAAAGTTCACGCGTCTCGGAGGCAGAATCCCAAAAGGTGTCTTGCTAATCGGATCACCTGGTACAGGGAAAACCCTCTTGGCCAGGGCCATAGCCGGAGAAGCGGATGTACCGTTTTTCACTATAAGCGGATCTGACTTTGTGGAGATGTTTGTTGGTGTAGGAGCTTCCCGAGTAAGAGACCTCTTTGTTCAGGCAAAAAAGAATGCACCATGCATTATATTCATTGATGAGTTAGACGCGGTAGGCCGGCATAGAGGTGCCGGACTCGGCGGCGGTCACGATGAACGGGAACAGACGCTAAATCAGCTTCTGGTGGAAATGGACGGTTTTGAGAGCACCGAAGGTGTAATTTTGGTTGCGGCTACCAACAGGCCCGATGTATTGGATCCGGCCCTGTTAAGACCTGGTCGCTTTGATCGACAAGTAGTTGTCCCTATACCCGATCTAAAGGGACGTGAAAAAATATTAAAGGTACACGTAAATAATATTCCGCTTGGATCGGATGTTGAACTTTCATTAATTGCCAGAGGTACACCAGGATTTTCCGGTGCAGACCTCGAAAATCTAGTAAACGAGGCAGCCCTTCTTGCGGCCAGAGAAAACAAAGAAACCGTTAGCATGAATGACTTTGAAAAGGCCAAGGACAAGGTGCTTATGGGCTCCGAAAGAAAAAGCCTCATCATATCGGATGAGGAAAAGCGAATAACTGCTTATCATGAAGCAGGGCACACGTTGGTGGCAAAGATTCTTCCTGGTACTGATCCGATTCACAAGGTAACCATCATACCAAGGGGTCGTGCGCTTGGGCTCACTCAGCAGCTTCCAGAAGATGAACGTCACAGCTATTCGAGGTCATATCTTCTTAACAACCTTGCAATCCTTATGGGAGGTCGGGTAGCAGAAGAGTTGATAATGAATGAATTTACTACCGGCGCTGGGAATGACATTGAAAAGGCCTCACACCTGGCAAGGAAGATGGTATGTGAATGGGGTATGAGTGATGGACTCGGTCCGATTGCATTTGGCAGGAAGGAAAAACACCCGTTTCTGGGCAGGGACTTCAACCAGGTTAAAGACTACGGCGAGGAAACAGCTCAGAGAATAGATCAAGAAATCCTGAAAATAGTGCATGATGCATATAAACGGGCCAAATCCTTGATTCAAGAAAATATTGATTGTCTTCATGGCATTGCTAATGCCTTGTTAGAAAAGGAATCCCTTGATGCAGCCAGTATTGAACAGATAATAAGTAACTGCCGAAAAGATACTCAGGTTCAAATGGCTGGTATCTGATACCAAGAAAATGGTGCGATTATTCAACACCTTTCAAAGAGTATAAACGGTTAGGAGGATGGCTCTTCCCATTTTTACTAGAAAAGAGCATACATTCCACTGGGGTTCTCGTACATATATCATGGGGGTCATAAACGTAACCCCCGATTCATTTTCAGATGGCGGAAAATTCTATTCCACCGAAAGTGTTAAGCGGCACGCTGTCTCGCTGATTTCTGCCGGAGCTGATATACTGGACATAGGAGGAGAATCTACCCGGCCTTTCGCAGAACCTGTTACTCTGGAAGAAGAATTGCGTCGGGTGATACCTGCTGTAAGGGAAATACGAAAAATCAGTGACTGTCTTATATCCGTAGACACTGTAAAGGCAGGAGTGGCCCAAGCCGCGCTTTACGAGGGAGCTGATATTATCAATGATATCAGTGCGCTGCGCTTTGATCCCAAAATGGCCGATGTGGTTTCCTCCTTTGAAGCGATGGTTGTACTTATGCATATGAAAGGAAGCCCCAGGGATATGCAGATAAATCCCTACTATGAAGATGTGGTCGGGGAGGTCAGAGATTTTTTGGGAAAACGCATAGCTTGGACCATTAGCAGGGGCATTCCTAAAGAAAAGATACTGATTGACCCCGGTCTTGGATTTGGGAAAAATTTTCAGGACAACCTGGTACTGATCAATTGCTTGCAGGAATTTAACGATTTAGGGGTACCGGTCATGGTGGGTGCATCTAGAAAGGCCTTTCTGGGAGCAGTAACCGGAATAAAAGCGGCAAAAGAGCGTGACATCGCTACTCTGGGTGCAATTGCGGTATCGGTAATGAAGGGAGTAGATATGGTGCGAGTCCACAATGTCGCTCTCACCAGACAGGTGGTCCAGGTAGTCGATGCTATTTGCAGAGAGAGTCTTTAATGAATTCGCTTGGAATACTACATTTGCGGTGTTATTTCGACCGTTCAGCAATTAACATGTCCACTAATAAATACTCCTCATTCATACAAAATTTCGCGTCTGGCACGCGGATTGTTTTGAGCAAAATCCTGTTTCAGGACTCTTTATAGTGTAATCTTTAATGCTCGAGGGCCTCACTCAATATATACCAATAATTCGCTGGCTGGATGTAGTTGACATCCTGGTGGTCTCTTACATCATATATCGCGTCATCCTTCTTATCAGGGGAACTCGTGCTGTACAGATGGCAGCAGGGCTGACCTTAATTATATTAATTTATTTCGCAGCTGGTGAGCTGAGACTTTTCACTCTTCACTGGCTCCTGGAAATCATCCTTAGCTCTTTATTTCTGCTCATCATAATAGTATTTCAAGACGATATTCGCAGGGCGCTGGCCCAGATGGGCCAGACCCCTTTTCCCAAACTTCGGGTAAAGACCTTCCAGGTCCTTGAGGAAATTGCAAAGGCGGCCACCAGTTTAGTAGAAAGCCATACAGGTGCCTTGATAGTACTCGAAAGAGATGTGGGCTTAAAGGATCACCTTGAGTCAGGAGTAAACATCGACGGGAAAGTGAGTCGTGCTCTGCTCTGTACAATATTTGATAAGAGGACTCCATTACATGACGGTGCGGTAATTATCCAAAAGGGTAGACTTTCAGTGGCGGGTTGCATGCTACCTCTGAGTACAAATCCAAATATCAGTAGACGTCTGGGTACCAGACATCGGGCAGCTATAGGTATAACTGAGCAGACCGATGCTGTAGTGGTAGTCGTCTCTGAGGAAACCGGCAGTCTTTCTGTAGCTATTGCGGGAAAGATCACCAGAGACATAGACCTGGGCACTCTCAGGCGTATCTTGCATAATGCCTTTGCGAGTGAAAAGACTGAAAAACCCTGGTGGCGAAGGAGGATAGTTTAGCCTGTGCGCCAGCAAGTTTTTTTCCGAAAAAACTGGTTTCTCAAATTGCTCTCATTGGGATTTGCCTTACTACTCTGGTTTTTTGTAGTGGGAGAACAAAAAGCCGAGATCAGTATTTCGGTCCCCCTTGAAATAATCAATATACCAACGGATCTTGTGATATCCAACAATGTCCCTAATAATATTGATGTTACAGTCTATGGGCCCCGCAGCATGATCCGCGCCATGACTACAAAGGGTGTTTTGAAGGTCATTGATCTTAAAGACGCCAGAATAGGCAAAACCACCGTTCACATATCACCTGACAGCCTTTCTTTACCCGGGGCAGTTCGAGCACTCAGAATACAGCCCAGCAATATCGAGATTGTACTGGAGCCTCTTGTGTTAAGCGATTTTCCAGTAAGTCCTGTCTTAAAAGGCTCTGTTGCTAAATATCACAAGGTCTTAGACACAGATGTAGATCCCCCCAGAGTAGTTATCTCAGGGCCGGAAAGTGTAATAAAGGCCATGAAGGAAATAAATACATTCCCAATAGATCTTGATGGTGCTTCGGATGATTTTACCAGGGAGGTAGGTTTGGATATTCAGGGTATCCATGTATCACTCGAAGAAAAGAAAAAATATAGAGTCACGGTACATATAGTGCCTGTACAAGGCACAAGGCGCATCACCCATGTACCGGTGCAGATTGAAAACAGCGAATCCAATATTATGTGGTGGCCCAAAGTAGTAAGCGTTACTTTAAGAGGACCTATGCTTGATATCAGAGAAATAAAGCCTGCGGATATATATGTTGGAATTTCGGTTAGCGGCCTTGAGCCTGGAACTCATTCCCTAGAGCCTGAGTGTATTGTACCTGAAGAATTTACATTAATGGAGATAATACCTCAAAATATCAAAGTGAATATCCCTGAGAAAGAGATTAAGGGGCTGAAAGAATCCGAAGATTATTAGATGCGCGAGTTTTTGGTACAGACGGTATTTACGTATAAGCTGATATCCATCCTGATACTCATAGGAAAAGACACTCGATTGTCATGCAGTATGCTGGAGAATTTGCTTGCAGGCGGTATATGTACAACTAGTTTTTGGCGATCATATTATATGAACAATATGTTATAATATGATTGAGAACGTAAGGCTTGATTTTAATACCGCATCAGCAAAGGTTATGAGCAATATGTGGCTCGAGATCGCTCTGGGGAAAAGAGGCTGGATACTTACAAGATTATCAGACACTGAAACGGTTATAAGAATAACAGTCAAAGGTGAAAACTAGTAACGAACAAACACCATGGTCATGACAAGGGGAAATCATATTGAGTGAGTCTGTAGTGTTTAGTCCGCCTTTCTTCTCATAAAGGCAGGGATACTATCCAGTTCATCAGTGTCCAGTTTATCAAGGCCGTCAAAGTCTAATACCGGTTTTTTCTTCGAATTATTTATGTGGTCGGATATCCTGATAAGGTCCTTTTGGGGGCAGACCGACGGATCATGATCCGGTTTCATGGGCTTATTAATTTTCTTAATAGATTCTATTGGTGTAACCATATGTTTTCCAAATGAAAGGGCATCAGATCCAATACCAGTCGCTATCACTGTTACTCTGATCTCTTCATCTATATTGTCATCGAATACAGTTCCTAATATTATATTTGCGTCTTCATGGGCCTCTTCGTAAATCAAAGAGGATGCCTGCTCTACCTCCTCCATACTAAGAGTAGAACTGCTAGCAGTAATATTAAGCAGAATGCCTCTGGCGCCGTTTATGGATATGTCTTCTAGCAAGGGATTGGATATGGCCATCTGTATTGCCTCCAAGGCCCTGCGTGATCCCTTGGCAACACCGGTACCCATAAGGGCCATCCCCATTTCAGCCGTGACCGTGCGAACATCTGCAAAATCTACGTTTATATAACCTCTGAGGACTATGAGATCTGAAATGCCTCTCACTGCATAGTAAAGGACCTCGTCTGCCTTTCGAAACATGTCCAATATAGGAGTGTTGGGTTGGGCCAGGTTTCTGAGTCGGTCGTTTGGAATGGTTATTATGGTGTCTACCACATCTTTCAATTCCTCTATCCCCTCTTCAGCCACACGCATTCTGCGCTTTCCTTCAAAGGAAAAAGGTTTTGTCACTACAGCCACTGTAAGGGCGCCCAATTCTTTACTTATCTCAGCAATTACAGGGGCGGCACCGGTTCCGGTACCTCCACCCATGCCGGCGGTGATAAAGACCATATCACTTCCTTCCAGCATCGTCCGAATATCGTCTACGCTCTCTTCTGCGGATTCCCTGCCAATTTCAGGTTTTGCTCCCGCTCCGAGCCCCTTTGTAAGCCCTTTACCCAGCTGAATCTTTGCACCGGCCCTGGATATCTCAAGGGCTTGGGAATCAGTATTTGCAGCTATAAATTCAACGCCCTTCAGCTCAGAGGCAATCATGCTGTTAATAGCGTTTCCACCTCCGCCTCCGACGCCTATTGCCTTTATCCTTGCAGTAAGTTTCGGTTCTATAAACTCAAAAGACATATGCCAAGTCCTCCCATCCAGCTTGAACAGGTTATTTTTTTAAATCTTAAACCATGACTTCATACGAAGGGTTACCTTGTTGAATATATTTCCGTCCCTTATTCGGAATTTTTTCTGGGAATGATGTTCTATACCATAAAGCACAAGACCTACAGCAGTAGCAAACATGGGTCCGTTGACCACGTCCACCAGACCGGAGATCCTCTGTGGAAAGCCGATTCTTGTCGGTAACTGGAACACCTGATCCGCAATCTCAGCGGTTCCTGGCAGGAGGGCAGAGCCCCCGGTTATAACTATCCCCGAAGCCAATAGTTCTTTAAGTTCTGTCCGTTCTATTTCCTGATCAATCAAGGTAAAAATTTCCTCTACTCTGGGCTCAAGTATTTCAGACAGAATCTGCCGAGACAGAAGCCTGGGTTTACGCCCTCCCACACCGGGAACTTCTATCATCTGACCTTTATCTACCAGGGAGTTGATACAACTGCCGTCACGTATCTTGATCTGTTCTGCCTCTTTACTGGGTGTCCTTAATCCGACCGCTATATCATTAGTGAGGTTATTGCCGCCAAGTCCCAGTACAGCTGTGTGTTTTATGGCACTTTCAGTAAATAGAGCAAGATCAGTAGTACCACCGCCAAAGTCGACAAGTGCAACACCCAGATCCTTTTCTTCCTGATTTAAGACTGCTTCAGCCGAGGCAATGGGCTGAAAAACTATATCAACCACGTCGAGCCCGGCCCGGTTGGCACACTTGATAAGGTTCTGAGCGGCCGTCACTGCTCCTGTCACGATATGTACTTTGGATTCCAGCCTTACCCCGGTTATACCTATAGGATCCAATATTCCACCCTGTTCATCTACGGTATACTCCTGTGGCAGAATATGTATAACCTCCCTATCCAGGGGTATGGCTACCGCCCTTGCTGCATCTATGACTCTGTCAACGTCTTCCTGGGAGACCTCCTGGCCCTTTATTGCTATCACCCCGTGACTGTTAAAACCCTTTATATGACTACCGGCAATACCAATAAACACTGAGCTTATTTCACAGCCAGCCATCAGCTCGGCCTCTTCAATAGCCCTTTTTATGGAATCGACCGTGTTATCTATATTTACCACTACTCCCTTGCGAAGGCCTACAGACGGATAAGTACCTACACC
>CAZPDU010000275.1:0-4028 GCA_964585405.1 uncultured Thermodesulfobacteriaceae bacterium
AAGTTTTGTTTGGATTTGTGCCCTTATCGCGGGTGCATAGCTATTTCATCAAGTCTTGTGCGAAATTTTTGTTTCAGCAAAGGACGTGGGAGTATGCTCACACATGAACCTGCAGTATTGCATTTTAAGAAGATTTCGAGCCGTTATTAGGATGAGTAAAGCAACAAAAAAATCTTGACAATGCACAAAAATGAAGTCACACGATTGCTGTACTAACGGTTCCAATGACCACTTTATTATTAAAACGCTATACCAGGTTCTATAGTGAGAAAGAGAGGTAGGATGGTGCTCAAAGCAAAGTTTCTCATAATATTTATTTTCGGTTTCACGATGTTGGTTGCGGGTATCGGCATCAACTCGTCGAGTGCCATGGAAACCGATGAATGTCTGGAATGCCATGGTGATTCATCCTTTTTCGATGAAGGGGACCCTCTGTATGTGGACGGTATCCAGTTCGCCAGTACAAAACATGCGGAAGACGGTTGCGGATCCTGCCATTACGTAACTGATGATCATCCGGATGATGGGGTTCAGCCCGAAAAAGAAAGCTGCGACATGTGCCATGAAGATACTGTTGATGAGTTATCAAGGGGTCTCCATGCTGGCAATGCTGAATGTATAGACTGTCACGATCCCCATGCGTTTAAAGGGCTCAAGTCTCCTGGTGAGAGTTGTGGCATGTGTCATGACGAAGCCACTGAAGAGTATTTAAACAGCCCCCATTCAGAAAACGCTGTTTGCTCAGATTGTCACAGCCCCCATACGGTGATAAGCCAGTTTGAGATCTCGGGTTTTGACAAAAATAAACGGTGTATTACGTGTCACGAAGGCGCAGGCCATTCTGAATGGCTCCTCAGGAACAAGCTCCATATGCAGGCGACCACGTGCATAAGCTGCCATACCGATTCAAAAGGCATTGTAATCACAATGTATATTGAGAAAAGAAAAGATATCGAACCAGATAAAAAAGGTGAAATTGCCCTTGCAACTTACCGAGATCTCACTCAATTAGTAGGAGACAAGGGGGTTCAATCTCTCATAGATACCAACGGCGATGGCCTTATCGCAACAGCAGAGCTGAGAGAGTTTAATGGGAATTCACAATATAAAAGCGTAGGGCTCTGGGGAGTGCTGTCAACAGAAACGTCAAGTCATGTTTATGGAGTATTTGAAGACCGCAGGGATTGTTCCTTCTGCCACGCTGCCGGGCCCAAAGCCATGCAGACTTGTTATGTAGCTTTTCCGAATCAAGATGGTACGTTCAGCAAGGTTCCAGTTGAAGAAGGAGCCGTGCTTGACCCTCTGTTTGCTACTCCTGACTTCTACATGGTGGGCTCTACCAGAAACAACATCCTCAGTATTTTGGGCCTGCTAATTATAGCCGGCGGCCTGGGCGCAGCCACCCTTCACGGCACTTTCAGAATTCTTACCCGAAAAAACAGGAGGAAACATTGATCATGGAAAAGCCAAAAATGATCTATCTCAACCCTCTTACAGTGAGGATATGGCATTGGATTCACGCCATTGGAATAACAATTCTATGCATTACAGGGGCTCAGATCAGGTTTCCTGAGTATATTAATCTCTTTGGCAGCTATAGAGCAGCGGTAATAGTTCATGATTTTACCGGGATCTTCGTGTGCATCGACTGGTTGCTATGGTTTTCATATTACGTGTTTATTGATAAAAGCCTGATAAAGCTCTATGTGCCTACCCTTAACGACCTGAAGACTGGTATCGTAAGACAGATGCTGTTCTATGGCTTCAACTATTTCAAGGGTGGACCGAATCCTCACCACTCCACGCCTGACAACAAGTTCAACCCCATGCAGAAAGGGGCATATCTGATGATTATGATGCTTCTTGTACCGATTGTCCTGGTGTCCGGCCTGCTGCTTCTGCTGATTACACATCAGTGGATGGTGGCATTAGGTGGGGTTAAAATAGTTATCGGGCTACATTTCCTGGTAGCCTGCTGTTTTGCTGCCTTCCTCTTTGTCCACATGTATCTGGCTACTCTGGGCCATACCTTCTGGGCCCATATCATAACCATGATAACCGGTTGGGAGGAAGAGGTAGAAGAACACTAATCAATATCGACAAGAGATTGAGACGATTTTTAAAATCGTCTCAATCTATTATTTGGTAGGTCTATTTTCTAAATTTATTTTTGTTTATTTATTTTTTAAAACTTCCTTAATTAGTTCAATCAACTCGACGGGATCAATTGGCTTCTCAATATAGCCATCTGGAATAGTATATTTTGTCAATCCAGTGCTCTCAACAAATTTTTTTTCATCCCGAAGCGGTTGTTTAAACATAAAGTTTCTAAAATCGACCCCAGTTACCTCAGAGACCCCGGTTTCAACGATCACGGGAGTATTGCTCATGTCTGGATCCTTTCTCAATTCCTGAAACATGGCAATGCCACTTTTTTTAGGCATCATAAGATCGAGCAAGACTAGATCAGGCCTCTCCTTACGCAAAAGTTCCAGCCCCTCAACCCCATCACTGGCACTTATGCTTAAATAACCGTTGTCTTCAAGGACCGCGCTGATAAAGGTGATAATATCAGGTTCATCATCTACGATAAGTATCTTTTTAGCCATTTTCTCCCCCTCGCTCATATAATTACTGAGAAAGCACTTAAGCAAGCCTAATTCTTCAACTAATCCAATACATAGCACAGAATACTCCGGTTTGAAAGACAAAATCCCGATAAATGAAGTTTCTGCTTCCATGTCTGTTCCGCGCTCCAAAAGACTTAATCTTGAGGCATCGTGGAGCAGTAAGATTGTTCCGATCCTGCTTGATTCGATGATCGGGTTTTTATATAATTATATCTGTAAAGTTCGCAAAACTGACGCATTGTACGATTCAGTTAAACTCTATTTTATCCATTATACTACGTAATGGGATAAAATTATATTTTCTCTGATTTTTGATGTGGAATCGTTAAAGGAGGTTGTCGATGAAAATAGAAAAACTATCTATCACCATGGCCACAGGGCTTTTTGGTTTCTGTCTCTTCGTTTTTCCTGTATCTCATCTTAGGGCTGAAAAAGAAAAGGCCTTCTACGTTGGAATGGATAAATGCAGTGAATGCCATTCAGAACACGTGGAAAGCTATCGCTCTTGGAAATACTCAAAAAATTTTAGGGTTTTACGGATGAGAAAAAAAGATCATGATCCCGACTGTCTGCGCTGCCATACGACAGGCTTTGGGGAAACAGGAGGATTTGTCAGTGTGGAAAAGACCCCGCATATGATCAATAAACAGTGTGAAAGTTGTCATGGTCCGGCCAGCTTACATCTTAAGGCCCCGACTAGACTGGAACATCAAAAGACATTGAATATCCCAAAGAATATCTGTACAAGCTGTCATAGTGGGCACAAGCATCCGGGCTATTGAGCCGTTGTGTTACCTGCCATCATCAGAATGATAGTATATAATTAGTTAAGATGACACCTCTTTTAGACAAATTATGGGTAAAGCTCCGCATAACCAGTGTCACGGAAAAGGTGATAATGGGTATGAGTTTAATTTTAATCACTGTAATAGGTATTCTAACTTACTATGATAGTGTGACACGAATAAAGTATCATTTAGAAAGGCAGGAAGAATGGGCATATCAGATCAGTAACACTGTCATGAGAAGCGTTGAATACCCTATGCTCGACGGAGAAATGGAGGTCGTACAGGCCATTCTGGAAAGCTTGTATAAAACAAAGGTATTGAGGATTGTAAATCTTTGCGATTTAAGAGGCACCATCCGATACAGCGGATTACCCACAAATGTAAAAAAAATTGACGAGTCACAGGCTACTGAAAAGTCAATACGCACCGGTTCTTTGGTAAAAAACCTGGAAGTAAAGGAAGGAGAAAAGATACTCCTCCATGCCATGCCTATTATGAATGAGGAAAACTGCTATAAATGTCATGGAAGTGACAATGAAATATTGGGGGTTTTAACCGTAGGAATTAGTTGGGATCCGGTAGAGGAACGAGTAACAGAAATGCGTAATAG
>CAZPDU010000276.1:0-17454 GCA_964585405.1 uncultured Thermodesulfobacteriaceae bacterium
GCACCACTCATTTTAAGGGCGAGCTTATCACTATACCAATAGGCAAAAAAATTCATTGCACCGGCCATCAAAAGGGCTACTGTCATACCAGTGCGTCCACCCAGTGCTCCACCAACGAGCAGAAAAAGAGCTGTAAGGGCGGCTAAAAAGATAAATGTCTTAAACGTATTATACATATTGTAGAATAATCCTCCGGACCTTATATATAAATCTATAAATCAAAGATGTTTATCCTCCAATATGATCATTTTCTAATCTTAAGGCAAGGGTCTGCATTCAGCAGGTGGTCGTTTAATGCCTGCCCTGCATGATATCTGTAGCCTTTTTCACGTCAAATTTACTGCCCATAAAGACCGGGACTCTTTGATGGAGTTCTGTGGGCTTTATATCCAAAATATTTTTTTCACCATCTGTGGCTGCTCCGCCCGCCTGCTCGATAATATAGGCCATGGGTGCAACTTCACACAAAAGGCGCAGTTTGCCCCTTGGCTTTGCAGGGTCTTTCTTGTCAGCGGGATACATGAATATGCCGCCATAAAGGAGGTTTCTGTGAAAGTCAGCCACAAAGGAACCGATATACCTGGCAGCGTAAGGCTTTTTCCCTTTTGTTGTCTGACCTTTGAAGTAGTCCACTGTCTTTTTTGTGCGTTCGTCCCAGTAACAGGTATATGCCTCGTTGACAGAGTAAATTTTCCCAACTTCAGGTGTCATTATATTCTGGTGAGAGAGTAGAAATTCACCTACTGACGGATCGAGGGTAAAGCCGTTCACCCCTTTGCCCGTGGTATAAACCAGCATTGTGCTTGGACCGTAGATGAAATAACCTGCCGCCACCTGTTTCGAACCACGGCGAAGAAAGTCATCAAGGGTAATATAGGGCCTTTCGCTCACCTTTCGATGGATTGAGAAAATTGTGCCGATATTGACATTCGCGTCGATGTTGGATGAGCCGTCCAGTGGATCAAATATCAAGATGTAATCTTCCCGGGACATGTGTTCCGGGACTGTTATGATATCGGCATTTTCTTCAGAGGCCATAGCACATATGACACCCGAACGCTCCATCCTGTAGATTAATACGCGATTGGCAAAATCGTCCAGTTTGCGCACCCGCTCTCCCTGCACATTGATCTCACCGGTAAGCCCCATGATATCCACGAGTCCTGCCTTGTTGACCTCACGGGATATAATTTTTGCTCCAAAAATAAGCTCTTGCAGAAGCCTAGTCAGTCTTCCGGTAGCTGCGGGAGATTCTTTTTGGTGAATCAATAAATGTTCAGTGACAGTAATACCTAGACCCTCCATCTCTTTACTCCTTTTCTGAATAAATGTTTTCCAGCCCAGATGCAGCTGAAAATACTCTGTCAGCTGCCTTGCTTAATTTGACCGGTAACTGCGACTTACAATAAGTGCGCACACTCCTGAACAATTCTGAGTATTGCATCCAGAGCATTTTCAGGTGCAAAATATTTCATTTTTTGCAATATAGTTAAAGTCATAATATCATATGATCTATTACTTTGGCAAAGCTCAACCCGACCAGGTTTTTTAATCGATTATCTATATTCTATTAAGGTGAGTTGTTATACTAAAGTTGCATATTTGTCGAATCAAAGTAATGTGCCTTGGTCAATAATTTTAGGGGGGTTAAAAATATATGGCTTTAGATGAAATCAAGATCAGCAGAGCTATTTTAAGTCGTTTTATGGCCAAGTTCTCCGACTATCTGGAACTGGATGTTGCAATCGTCGGTGCAGGTCCGTCAGGCCTTATGGCGGCCCTACGTCTTGCCCAGAAGGACCACAAGGTGGCTGTTTTTGAGAGAAAACTCAGTATCGGCGGGGGAATGTGGGGCGGTGGCATGATGTTCAATGAGATAGTAGTTCAGGATCAAGGGGCAGCTATCCTTAAAGACCTCGACATCTCTATAAGGGATGCAGGGGGCGGATATTACACAGCCGACTCTGTTGAATGTACTTCAACATTGACCAGCCTTGCATGTAAAGCCGGTGCCAAAATTTTCAATCTTATGAGCGTTGAGGATGTGATGGTCAGAGAGAACAGGGTAATTGGTCTGGTGATCAATTGGAGCGCCGTGGATATTGCGGGATTCCATGTGGATCCTTTGGCTGTCAGGGCCGGATATGTTGTAGATAGCACCGGTCATGACACAGAGATTCTCAGTATCGTGCAGAATAAAACCGGCGGAAGGCTTCTCACAGATACAGGGAAAATAATGGGAGAGAGGTCCATGTGGGCGGATGTTGCCGAAAATACCACATTAGATAATACTAAGGAGGCCTATCCTGGTGTTTTCGCCGCCGGGATGGCAGCAAACGCCACCTTTGGATCTTTTCGCATGGGGCCCATTTTCGGTGGTATGTTATTGTCCGGTGAAAGGGTGGCTGCATTGATAGATGAAAGGCTAAACTAATTGAGCTTAAAATGCTTGGGGTTAGCTGAAAATTTCGGAAGTCGTGCCATGTACTTTCAGCGTGGCCAATTTTAAATAATTATAATTCAGATATAGTTAAGCGAGGCCTTTTGATACGCCTATAAATTCAGTTTATCTGGGCACTATGCCAGTTTATCTGTTAAGCACAGTAAATTTTGGGAAAATCTTACGTCATTTATGTCAAAATCCTTATCTAAAGCCAAGAAATACAGCCGCAGGAATAGGTCCTTTTCAGCGGCACCGCCAGCTCAGTTTTTATCAGCAAAGCAACTTAGTCTATTTGGAGATTCGGGAAACCATCCTAGGATAATTTCCAGACCTGAACACTGCATTAGCAGAAAGGATATAGACAGGGAGGCATTGAAAGTCCTCTATCGTTTGAAGGATAATGGTTATATAGCCTATCTTGTTGGCGGTAGTGTTAGAGATTTACTTCTTGGCAGGCGACCAAAGGATTTTGATGTCGGAACTAATGCCAGGCCCGAAGATTTGAAGCGACTTTTTCGTCACAGCCGGATAATAGGTCGGCGTTTCAGGCTGGTTCACGTTTATTCCCCAAGTGGGAAAATAATCGAGGTGTCGACCTTCAGGTGCCGTAGTGATCACGATAATGGTGAATACGCGAGTGAGGGGGTCAGTCATATCCATGGTTTTGGTTCTCCCCAAGAGGATGCCTTTCGCAGAGATCTCACTATAAATGGACTTTTCTACAATATTGCGGATTTCAGTATCATTGATTACGTAGGGGGCATGGCAGACCTTGAACAGGGTATTGTCAGGTTCATAGGTAATGATCCAGAACATAAATGTCTAAAAGACCCTGTGAGAATGATGCGCGCAGTGAGACATGCAGCTAGGACAGGTTTTACAATAGAAAATAATACCTGGCAGAGCATGCTCAGACACAGCGACCGGATTCGGTTGTGCGCGATTTCAAGAGTCAGAGACGAGTGGCTCAAGGATTTACATTCCGGATATAGCAGGCCGTGGGCCGAGCTTATGCTCAGATGTGGGCTATTTACTTCGGTCTTTTCTGGTTATGCCTCAGCTTTTGAGAGTAAAGATGACTGGTTGGTCCGAAAGCTGCTTTTCGGGCTTTTGGGGCATCTTGATCATATGGTAAATGATTGTATCGAAATCAGTGAAGCCTTTATGCTGGCCCTTTTAGCTTATCCTGGGCTATGTGTAACACCAGCTTGGAAAGCCCTTAAGGTTGACCGCCTGAAGTGGCCTACTCAGGAGGTGAAATCCTTATTGGGGATGATTTTTACTCCGCATGACTTCAGAAGATGTGCAAGAGATGCGGCTGCTCAGATCTTGGCCAGTCAGTGGAATATCTCCATATGTCTTGCAAAGGGTAATTGGCCTAAGCGCGTTTGGAACAAGGCCACATTTCGTGAGTCCATCACGTTTTATGATTTAGTCCAGGAGGTTTTGGGCCAGCCGATAGTTGGCCCTGACCCACATTTACGTTTAGGATCAAAGCCTTTAAAGAAATCTGGTAGAAGGAACCGGCGTCCTTATATAACCAGCCGTTCAATATCATAATTTTAAGAGGTCCAAGTATGAAGTTGCGTCAAAATGCTAAAGAGATGGTCTTGATAGAACTGGATGGACTCGGGCTGATTTTGGGAGAGATCAAATACAACCGTCAGACCGAGACGGTCCTTTTTGCCTTAGAAAAAACGGCTTTTTTTGATCTTTACTTCCCATGTACTGTATTATACGATCAGAATCGTGGTCCCGTTGTCCATCCGCATGTTCTCACAGCCATAACCATCTCCTCCATACGAATACAGCGGAGCCGGATATCCTTTTTCGTCCTGGAGCCGGATATCAACCCCAAGCTCATTCAGCAGTACCACAGTTTGCAGGAAGCTGTTTTACGCAAACAAGGTGTTACCTTATCGGGGAAAGCTCCCAATGATAAGGATGAGGGTCCTTATCCAACTGAGCCGACCGGCAGATCAAAAATTATTACCCTTAGTGATCGCAAGGAGAAACAATAGGGTCGATGCTTACTTTCCCGGATATTGATCCGGTAATAATCCGTATTGGTCCAATAGGTATTCATTGGTATGGTTTTATGTACTTGCTCGGTTTCGGAGCAACGTACCTGTTAGTGCGAAAGCAGATTCTTGAAGAGGGCCAAAACGCCTTTTCCGACCCCCAATATCATGGGCCTTCCGTTGTATCTCAATTGAGTCACTTGGAGGGAATTTTATTTTATCTGATTTTAGGTATCATTCTGGGAGGCAGGTTGGGTTATGTGATATTTTATAATATTTCCTATTTTCTTGCACATCCTCTGGAGATATTGGCTGTTTGGCACGGAGGCATGTCCTTCCATGGAGGAGTGGTCGGAGTGTTTTTTTTCGGTTGGATATATTGTAAGAGCCATAATCTTGATTTTTGGAAGTGGTCTGATCGCTTTGTGGTCACTGCACCAGTAGGTCTCGGTCTGGGACGTATAGGAAATTTTATTAACGGGGAGCTGTTTGGCCGTCCTACGGATGTACCATGGGCTATGATTTTTCCTCTGGGTGGGCCGGTGTCCCGACATCCGTCTCAGCTTTATGAAGCCCTACTTGAAGGACTTTTGCTCTTTATAGTGCTGTGGTCTTTGCGTTCCAAGTCCTGGTCGTCAGGGAGGAAGCTAGCTCTTTTTCTCGTACTTTATGCCATATGTCGTATAATAGTTGAATTCTTTCGAGCACCTGATCCACAATTGGGCTATGTCCTTTGGGACTTTGTAACCATGGGTCAGCTACTGAGCCTGGTGTTGCTTTTACTTGGGATAATTATCTGGTGTATTAGAGGGAGGAGCGTTAGGGTATAGGCCAGTTTTTACAGCGTCCTATGGCCAATTCCATGTTATATGCAACAGTGAGAAGCTTTGCTTCCTCAAAGTGTCCTGCCATTAATTGCAGTCCTATGGGGAGTCCATCGCTAGTTGAGCCACATGGTACAGAAATCCCCGGAATACCAGCTAGATTTACAGGAATTGTAAAAATATCAGATAGATACATCTGCAATGGGTCATCTATTTTTTCCCCAAGCCTAAATGCTGCAGTTGGGGCGACAGGTGCAGCAAGCACATCACATTTTTCAAACGCCCTTTTAAAGTCACGAGTGATAAGAGTCCTAACCTGAGAGGCCTTTTTATAATACGCACTGTAGTATCCGGCTGAAAGCGAATAAGTACCTATCATTATCCTCCTTTTGACCTCCGGGCCGAAACCTTGCGACCGGGTCTTTATATACATATCCATGAGGTTTTTATAATCTGCGACACGAAATCCGTACTTAACGCCGTCATAACGGAAGAGATTAGAAGAAGCCTCGGCAGGGGCAATAATATAGTATGTAGCGACCGCATATTCTGTATGAGGAAGACTTACCTCAACTACTCTAGCTCCGAGGGATTCTAAAGTGGAGATAGCATGTTTAACTGATTTGTCTACATCTGAATCAAGACCTGAAATAAAATATTCCTTAGGAATTCCTAAAGTATAATTCTTAAGACCTTGAGTCAGGAAGCAGGTATAGTCAGGTATATTTCTGGATGCAGAAGTGGAGTCCCTATCATCATGACCGGATATGGCATTCAAAAGCAGGGCACAATCAGTAACATCCCTTGAAATCGGTCCTATCTGGTCAAGTGAGGATGCAAAGGCCACAAGACCGAATCTTGATACCGTGCCGTATGTGGGTTTCAAACCCACAACACCGCAGTATGAGGCTGGCTGACGTATCGATCCGCCTGTATCAGAGCCCAGTGAACCAGCACAGGTTCTGGAGGCAACGGACGCTGCTGAACCGCCGCTTGACCCACCTGGGGTTCGTTCAAGATTCCAAGGATTGTGAGTTGGATGAAATGCAGAATTCTCCGTGGATGATCCCATGGCGAACTCGTCCATATTTAGTTTGCCTAGCATTATCGCCCCATGGGACTCAAGTTTTTCCATTATTGTGGCATTATAAGGTGGTACAAAATTTTCAAGGATTTTAGATCCACAGGTCGTACGAACCCCTCTAGTACATATAACATCCTTAATGCCCATAGGAATTCCAGTAAGGGGCGTAACGGCGTCTTCCTTTTTAAGGCGTCTGTCCGCATCTTCTGCCTGAGCTAGTGCCTTATCGGCAGTCACTGTCAGATATGCCCTGATTTTTGGATCAACATCATCTATCCTGTTCAGATATGCCCTTGTGACCTCAATTGCTGAAACCTCTCTTTTTTTAAGGATATTGTGAAGCTCATATATGCTTAAATCGATTAAATTTGACATTTTCTACTTCCCCAATTAGATGACTTTTGGTACCACAAATCCCCCATTTTCCTGTTCAGGTGCGTTGGAGAGAATTTTTTCAACTGGCAAAGAAGGCATTACTTCGTCTTTTCTGAGGGCATTTGTAAGTTCCAAGGCATGGGTAGTGGGCTTAACCCGTCTAGTATCCAGCTCTTCTAATTTGCTTACATATACTAATATATCATTTAGTTGTCTGGTAAAATTTTCAATTTCAGATGGATCAAATCTGAGACGAGCCAATTGAGCTACATGTTCAATTCCAGAGGTAGTTATCTTCACGGACGTATAATCTCCTTCTGATTCTATTGCAAAAAATCTTAAATTATAATTACACTTGATATCTTGTATTATGATATTTACTCATGACTTACCATGAGGTACAATAAATCCCAATAGCAAATAGCCTATTTCCTGTCTTTTCCTTATTTATACTTAGATTGATCATGTGTTAATATGAGGCGAGAAAAAATAAAAAAAGAAAAAATTAAAGTCGATTGGATGTTTTTCCGATAAATTAAATACCTCCGTAAAATGGCTTTCCAAAGCCCTTATTCTCCTCTTATGAGGCCTCGGCTTAAAACTGCCGGGGCCTTTCTTTTTGATTGAACAACATGCCACTCAGCACAGTCTGAGTTTTGCTATACCGTAAAGTATGGTTTTCAAAATGCCCGGCGTGTATATTTTTATCTATGATATTGGATGCTGGATCAGGGAAAATATTTAAAAGATATGTACCCTGATTTCAACATTAAACACTTATTTGACGTATCGGTGGTATGAAAATAAAAGCTATAAATATAAAGAAGATAGGTGATTTGGGAGAAAAAGGTTATTAAAAGAGTTTTTGCTGCCTAGGCCTTTGGGAAACCCCGGTTTTTTTTGCCTCTTCTTTTATCAGAAGGTTTTGGGGTATATCAGCAATAAGTGTACTTGGGCCGCCTTCCATCATCTGCCCAAAAAGCCTTCGGTGTTTAACATAACTCAGGTATATCTTTTCAGATGCCCTGGTAAGACCTACATAAAAGAGTCGTCTCTCTTCTTCAGGGTCTGCTTCTTTCCATGGAATTATCCCTGACTCACAGCCAATCAGGAAGACTATCGGGAACTCAAGGCCCTTAGCGGCATGAATCGAAAGCAGAGATACCGCTTCCACATTGATGTCCAGCATATCGGCCTCGTTACGAAGAAGGACCGCAAGGGAGTTCACATGCATATTTCCTTTTATGGCATTCGCAAGTGCTTTAATAAGAGGCCTATTAGGGTCGAGATCAAGAATATCGATTATGTAGCTCAGGAGTTGCGGACCATCTTTGTCCTGAAATCCGGGTCTTAAGTCAAATAGCTTTCTATTCCACAGATCCTTGCCGCCTGGTAATTTTAAAAGATGATACCGGGCATTTCGTCCCTTAAAGATTTCCCAGACACGCCATATAGAGCGAAGTTCTTTTTGGGCAAGCGGATCAGGGGTATCCGCCCGCTTAAAGGGTATCCCTTGTTTTGATAGTGCCTGGGCAACCGCGTTTCCCAACACTTTGGCCCTGAAGATTATAGCTACTTCTGAAAGGCTTCTCATGGTGGTGCCCCCGGCTGTTCCACTGTCAATTGAAACAAAGCTGAGTCCACCCACTATCTGTTCAATGGTCCTTGCCACCCAGTTTGCCTCGGAATTGGGATTTTCAAAAGATTTAATCCTGATTTTCGGCGCTTTGTCCTTAACGGATATCAGACGCACAGCAGATCTGCCTTTGATGAGACTGGTCGCAGCGTCCAAAAATACTTGAGGGCACCTGTAAACAGTGTCCAAAACCACAGTTTCAACATTTTCAAAATCCCTTTTGAAACAGTGCATGAATTCAGGACTTGCCCCCCTGAATCCATAGATGGCCTGGTTAGGGTCACCAATTACTGTAATATTTCCATCTTTTCTCGCCATGGATTTTATCAGGCTGTACTGGACAGGATTTATGTCCTGGAATTCATCCACTAGGACAAAAGGGAAATCCATAAGGAATTTCTCCCTGATTTCATCGTGTTCAAAGAGTCGCAAGGCCTCCAAGAGAAGGTCGTCATAGTCCCATACCCCGTATTTTTTAAGGAGTTCATGATATACCTGAATCAGGGCCGTGAGATCTTCATCTTCAGTTAACCTTGGCGGGTAATACTGCTTGGCCCTTGAGATACGTTCATGAAGTATTTTGGGTTTTATTTTTGATAAACCCAATCTTTTCGCTGCCTCTTCGCAGAGATCTTGGGCATCTTTCTCGTCTATGGGAAGCCGTGAGGCTTCATCCAGGGTCTGTTTTAAAAATTCAAGTGCCCAGCCATGAAAAGTGCTTATTTTTGGAATTTTTTGTCCATTATTTATACATTCCGACGAAATCTCAGTGTTCAGAATCCGGGCTACGCGCTGGGAGATCTCCTTTGCTGCTTGATTAGTAAAGGTCATGGCAAGAATCTGGTGGGGTTTAGCATCACCTGTTTTTATAAGGTGTCCGATTCGATAGCTGAGAACTCGTGTCTTACCTGTGCCGGGTCCTGCAGCAATAAGAAGAGGGCCGGTTCTGTGCGTTACGGCTTTAAACTGGGTTGGATTGAGATTTGAAGACCATTTAATCATTATAAAATATCATTTTTTAATCACGTGGAGTTTTTTAATAAGATAGCGCTTAATTTTTCTGGTAGAGGTCTTTGGTAATTCTTCATCGGTTAAAATGAAAGACTTGACTCTTTTGAAAGAAGCCAGTGTCTGATTTACTATTTTGACTTCATCGGCTATGAGCTTGTATATATCCTTGTCGCTAAGGTGTTTTTCAGGAGAGTGTTTGCAAATGGCCTTATAGTCGGGGACTATAACCGCACGGATTTCTTCTCCATTTTCTTTTTCGTGGCCATAGACTATTGATTCCAGGACAAAGGGTCTCAAATTGATCTCGGTCTCTATCTCCTCAGGGTAGATGTTTTTCCCGGCAGGGGTAACAATCAGGTTCTTGACCCTTCCACAGATGTACAGGTAGCCTCTTTCATCCTGATAACCCAAGTCACCGGTCTTCAACCAGCCATCTGAATCCAGTATCTCACGAGTGGCCTCGGGGGCCCTGTGATAACCTTTTATAATCATTGGGCCTTTAAATGCAAGTTCTCCAACTCCGGTCTTGTCAGGCTCGAGAATCTTGACCTCTACACCGGAAAGTGGTTTGCCTATGCTTTCATCTACTGGTCTATCCACGGGGTTGAAGGTAAGTACCGGACTTGCCTCGGTAAGTCCATAGCCCTGAAGCATCTTGATTCCCAGCCACCTGAATTCTCTGGGAATTTTTGCCGTAAGCGGGGCCCCTCCAACCACCAAAAAGCGAAGGGAGCTAAGACCGGCCTGTTCTCTGAGTCCTTTAAATAAGGGCATGCCCAGTCTCTTTATACCCATTTTTTCGCCTATCTTTACCGTATTTATAAGTATGCGAAAAATCATTTGTTGGGCGAAAGGTGCACGGCTAATGTTGTTATAGATTCCGTCAAGCATTTTTCGGAAAAGCAGGGGGACGCTGACAATCACCGTGGCCCTGCTTGTCTTCAAGTCCTCCAGTATTCTGAGGGACTTGAGGCTTCGGGCAAAGGTAATTGTAGAACCGCTGTATATAGGGAGAAGAAAACCAGCCGTACATTCGAACATGTGATACATCGGCAAGACGGAAAGGAAGTGTTCCTGATTAAATCCTATTGACTTGTAGCAGGCAGTTATATCTGAAACTATATTGGCATGGGTCAATATTACCCCCTTGGGGCCGCCTGTAGTGCCTGATGTGTAAATTATGGCGGCCGGGTCCTCAGGGACCCTTTGTGGTAAAATACATTGTTTCTGTTGCCCTTTACTGATTAGTTCTTCAAAGGTGATTGCACCACATGGTATGTCTTGGTTATCGAGGGTAAGTACTATCACCTGTCTGGGTTTTGGAAAATCCTCGGTGATATCGAAGAGGCAGTCCAGAAATTCAGGGGCCGCAAAGACCGTATCTGCCTCTGCGTTGGATATGAGATGCAGTATTTCGTTTTTACTTAATTGGGTATCTATAGGCACACAGATCCCGGCAGCAGAGGTGATGGACAGATAGGCGATGGCCCATTCAGGGGAGTTTGGTCCCAATATTGCGCATTTGGCGTTTTTCTTTAGACCATGGGCTATCAATCCCCTGGCCATGGACTCCACCTTAATGCCGAGTTCAGCAAAGGTGATAACCCTTTCTCTCTGAGGACCCCTTGCAATCAGTGCGGGTCGGTCTTCAAACTCATGGGCTGAGCGCCAGACTATCCCAGGCAGGGTCATCACATCTCTTTTGTTTTCCAAAGTTGATATCCCTCTTTAGAAGATCGGATAATACAAAATATAAGAAATGTATATAGATCCTCTAATAAGAGCTTCAACCCCAACGAAAAGAATAATCAGCCCCGGTACAAATGCTACGGTGGATAGTATCCATTGTGGTATAAATAGTCAGTGAGCTATGGTTTCTTATCCAGGCATGCCGAGATTCTATCCCATACTTCTTTTGTCACAATATCTTTAGAGATAGGGCCTTCCGGGCCCACAGTCTGAACAGGAAGGCCGATGGTTATCCTTATCCGGCCGGGACGGACTCTGATGCTCCCCTTGGGAAGCACCTTGTGGCTGCCAGCTATGGCCACAGGCACTATAGGACAACCAGCTTTAATTGCAATCAGTATTCCTCCCATCTTGAAGGGCATCAATCGGCCGTCAGGGCTACGGGTACCCTCAGGGAAGATGACTACGGGGGTGCCCTTTTTTACTTTCTTAGCAGCTTTTTGCAGACTGCGCATGGCGGCTTTACCACCGGACCTGTCGACAGGGATATAACCTGCATGACGCAGACCAAAGCCAAAAAGTGGTAATCTGAAGAGTTCTTTTTTGACTACGAAGCGGAATTGTATAGGCAAGGCCTCAAGCACGACAGGTATATCATATTGGCTTGCATGGTTGCAGGCGAATACCACAGGTTGTCCTACAGGTATATGCCTTTGGCCTTGTACCTCTATCTTGACGCCGGATATCTCGATTATAATTTTTGCCCAGAGTCTTCCAAGTCTGTGGATCCAGTTCCCTGAAGCATTGACAAGGCTTGCTATCAAGACTGCAGGAAAGAGGAGCATAAAGGTCAATAAAACTATGATGGGAGTTAAAATAGCTCTCATAATTTCTTGAATTAACAGTTAGGTACGGACCTTATGGAATTGACATTGGTTTGATATGTAATCTCCGTCTTATTATATGGCCTGCAAGGTCAAAAACCCTGGTGGAGCGATCTATGATTACCGAGTCTGCGCTTGCCTTAATACCTTCAAGCGCCAGAAGAGATGATTCAGGTTTTGTTGCTGTAATGACATCTCCTTTGATTTTTGCGCATTTCATCCATTGCCTTATTCTTAATGCAAGTTCCCCGCTCTTGGGAAGAGGGGCATCAAGAAGAACTGTAATATGGTAAGGCGGATAGTCTGAAAGGAGTCCTTCAACCAGTTTCCACGCGGCCTTTGTATGATTTGAGGGCCTGAATCGTCGAAATATGCGGCTGATGTCCCGGACGAAATTATCATCTGCCAGCAGCATAGGCCTGCGCTTTATGGCGCTCTCAAGAGTTATAAATACGTTGTGGCCATCTATGATCAGTTTTTCCCCTTTGATTGTCCTCACGTTTACTATTTTAGCACATCGTGCCATACTCTGCTCTCTGGTGAAGACTCCGCGATAAAGCATATCCCGCTCTCCTTGATGAAGCTGGAAATGATTTCCTACAAATAAAAGGGCTGATTTCCTTGGATACCCACGACTCAGAAGGAAACGGAAATCCCGGGCCGCTGGTCTCAAAAGGTCTTTTCTGAATGCATGAACTCTCATAATTTTTAAGGCAATACTTGCTTAGCTATGATGTAAATATTAGTATTTAATTGTTATGAAGATACTAATTTATCCACATGAGATATTAAGACAAGAGGCGCTGCCTGTTGATAAGGTGGACGGGGAATTCCAAGGCTTGATCGACCAAATGCTGGAGATGATGTACAAGGCCAAAGGGATAGGCCTTGCAGCGAACCAGATAGGCGAACTCAGACAACTGGTGGTCATCGATGTAACTCCTTCTGCAGAAGGGCCCAATCCTATAGTATTAATCAACCCTCGTATCACAGAATGGGAAGGAGAGGAAGCGGGGGAAGAAGGCTGTCTGAGTGTTCCAAATTATGTTGCACCTGTAAAACGGGCTTTCAGACTGCACGTGACTGGATATGACCGGAATGAAAAGGAGATCGGATTTGACGCCGAAGGACTTCTTGCCCGTTGTATACAGCATGAGTTGGATCACTTGAAGGGTATATGTTTCGTGGATCGTTTGAATCCTGTAAGAAAAGCACTTTTCCGGAAGAAATGGCCAAAGATCCGTCCCAAAGAGGAGGAATGACTAGATTTTAAATACTGATAATTGAGGGTGTACAAATCTGGTTTCTTGGTTTTTAAATATGTCCGTTCCCGGGAAGAAAATTCTAAAACATAATCACGAAAACAGGAAAGATTGAAAAAACGAAATGAAACCGTGATAATGTCTTGTATTTACGTATTTTTGAAATCAATTTTTTGTCTTTAGACCTGTTTGGTTCCGGAATCTCAAAATTTTTGGAATGGCATCTTCTCAAAGGCCAGCTGGAGTCATGACTTGTTATAAAATCGTATTTATGGGTACTCCGGAATTTGCTGTTCCATCGTTGGAGGCCTTAATCGCAGGTCCTGATAAGGTGGTGGCTGTAGTGACCCAACCTGATAGGCCCAAAGGTCGGGGTAGGAAGTTAAGCCCCTCTCCAATAAAGGTTTTAGCAGAAAAGGCGGGCATTAATATACTCCAGCCAGAGAAGGCCCGCTCTGCGGAGTTTCTGAATCAGGTAAGCGGCTTTGTTCCTGATCTATTGGTTGTTGTTGCCTATGGCCAGATACTTCCTCAGGAGCTGCTTAATATCCCAAGAATAATGCCTATAAATGTCCATGGATCTCTGCTACCCAAGTATCGAGGAGCAGCACCGGTACAGTGGGCAATTATACAAGGGGAAACTAAGACCGGCATAACCATTATGAAGATGGACGCCGGTATGGACACGGGTCCCGTGCTGCTTCAGAAAGCCCTGACCATAGAGTCGGAGGAGACCTTTGGTCAGCTATATGAGCGCATGTCACGATTGGGGGCTGGGCTTCTTGTACAGACGCTGGATGATATACGTGGGGGTACTTTAAAAACCAGGCCCCAATCTGATGAAGGCGTGAGTTATGCCCCTCCCATCAAGCCGGAGCTGACAAGGCTTGACTGGTCACAAACTGCGAATCGTATTTCATGTATAGTCAGGGCACTTGATCCCAGGCCGGGGGCTTATACCTTTTGGAATAGTCATCGTCTGAGACTCTATATGCCTTTTGTAATAGATTTGGATACAGCGGATATGAAACCGGGTACGGTATGTCGTGTGGGAGATGATGGCCTTGTAATTGCTGCAGGAAAAGGCTGTTTGGGTATACGAGAACTTCAGTGGCCAGGGAAGAGGCGTATGTCCTGTGCAGAATTCTTGAGGGGTAGGCCCATTCCTGTTGGTATAAAGTTTGAATCATGATTCCGCTGAAAATACCCCATCTGCCCCGTTGCTTCGATTTCCTCGTAACTGCGGCATACGTAAGTACTCCTTATTCCTTGGAAATCTCGCGCCTTGCATCTGAGACATTTTAAACGGAATCCTATTTTAGGAATTTTTGCAGTGTGATCAGTCATATGAAGACTCATGCTTACACGATTCCATACAAGGTACTGATTGTGCCTGTTGTCTTGTAGTATGAGGAAGGTCAGGAGCAGAATTACTGCTCGCCAGCTTGCCGCTTCGGTCCTCATAAAATGGGATGATATTCCGCCAGCCAGACGTTTACCTCTGAGAAAGCTAACCGAGGATTTCCTCCGGAACTCAGGTCCCTGGTCTGCCAGGGACAGGGCCCTTGTCCGTGAGCTGGTATTTGGAGTTGTTCGATGGCTGGCACTCTTGGACCGGCATATAGATTCCCGTCTTATCTCCAGAAATAAGAGGCTTTCAAACATAGTACGGTCACATTTGAGGATTGGGGTCTTTCAGATCCTGTTTCTTGACCGCATTCCATTCTCAGCCGCAGTTAATGAGGCTATTAAAGGTGTAAAATCGTCCAATCATGCATGGGCCTCTGGTCTGGTGAACGCAGTTCTTCGGCGGGTGGCTGAAAAACGAGAGTCCCTGGGGCCGGAAATGGCCAGAAGATGTGAGGAGATGATGATTCCTGATAGGGTCGAGAGACTGGCCATTGAGCAATCTCATCCATTTTGGATGATCAATAGATGGGTGAGTAGATATGGGTTTGAAAAGACACGCTCCCTATGCATGGCCAATAACATTCAGGCCCCCCTGACTCTCAGGGTAAATACCCTCACTGTTACAAGGGACAAGGTCTTAAAGGTCTTGGCGGATCATGGTATTGATGCGGTTCCGGGTCGCTATGCCCCAGAAACTATAGTAATTAGTGGTTATTCCGGATCACCTATGGCCATCTCTGGTTTTAAAAAGGGGTGGTTTCAGGTGCAGGATGAGGCGGCACAATTGGTCTCATACTGTCTAGCTCCGAGGTCCAATGAAATTATACTTGATGCCTGCGCAGGACTTGGAGGAAAGACGACTCATATAGCACAGTTGATCAGAGATCATGGGATAATCGAGGCTGTGGACATGAATTATGCCCGCCTAAAACTTCTGAAGGAGAACCAAAAAAGACTGGGAATCAAGTGCATTTCCTGTATTCCTTTTGAATCGTTTAATACGAGACGTTCAGAGCTGGAGGGCAGATATCACCGCATCCTCGTGGATGCACCCTGCTCTGGCCTTGGTGTCATAAGACGGCATCCGGATATCAAGTGGAATCGTACCATGGCTTCGCTGTCAGAACTGGCTTGTCAGCAAAGGTCTTTGCTTAATGGCCTTGCTCCGTTAATTAGACCGGGAGGTATCATGGTCTATGCAGCCTGCACCTTGGAGCCAGAAGAGACCAAGCAAGTAGTGGAGGATTTTCTTTCCAGTCATGCCCAATGGGGTCTAGTGGCGGCAAAGGATATGCTTCCGGCAGAAGCGAATAACCTTGCAGATAAGGATGGATTTTTTGTGACAGTTCCGGAGTCCCAGGGACCTGACGGTTTTTTCGCAGCAATTTTGAGATACCAGATCATCAGGAATTAGGCATTAAGAGTTTAGAATTAAAAAATGATTGCCTTGTCTTGTTTTCGATTATTTGCCGGCCATCTCCATGGTCCTTATGAATCCTTCCCTCGATCGTTCAATGACTTCATCGTCTACACAGAAGGCTATGCGAAAGTGTCCGGGTGCGCCGAAGCCCGAACCCGGCACTGTCAGTATGCGTTCCTTCTGCAGCATTCGGACAAATTTTATGTCGTCGGGTATAGGGGTGCGCGGGAAAAAATAAAAGGTACCTTGGGGTACGATGAATGTGTAGCCAGCCTCTTTTAGGATTTTGGCCAGGCGGTCTCTGCGTCTTTGATATACTCCGATGTCAACTTTGGCATCGAATACTTCTCCAACTATTCTCTGCATCAGGGCCGGTGCGTTAACAAAGCCCAGAATACGATTTGCCAGGGTAAGGGCCCCTAAGAGTGGCGTTTTATGAGATATCTCCGGATGTACTGCAACATAGCCTATACGTTCACCTGGAATGGAGAGGTCCTTTGAAAAAGATGTGGTTAGTATAGTATTGGGATAAAATTTGAGGATTGGTGGCACGAAGGATCCGGTGAATACCAGCCTGCGATAGGGTTCATCTGAGATTAAAAATATAGGATGGCTGAAATAATCACTCATCTTTGTGAGCAGCTTTGCCAGGATCTCCAGCTCCTGCTTACTGTAAATTATTCCAGATGGATTGTTTGGCGAATTTAATAGAACCGCCTTTGTCTTATTATTTACGGCTTTTTCAATAGCCCTGATGTCCAGGGAGAAATCAGGTCTTGATTTAACCGGCACCAGTTTGCCATTGTGATTGTCAGCATAAAAACCGTATTCTACAAAGTATGGCGTTGGTACGATTATTTCTTCATTTGGGTTCAAAATGGACTTGAAAATGATGTTTAGTCCGCCTGCTGCGCCACAGGTCATGATAATTTCTTCTGCACTTAAATCCACTTGCTGGTCTATGCTTACCTGTGAGGCAATCCTTGATCTGACATTGAGAAGACCCGCATTTGGCATGTATGAATGGACGCCTGGGGATTGGTCAGCCACGACAGTCTCAAGTGTTTTTTGAAAGGATGCGGGCGGAGGAAGGTCAGGATTGCCAAGACTGAAGTCAAATACCCTGTCTCCGCCAAATTTGGTCTTAAGTACGGCACCTTCTTCGAACATCTTTCGTATCCAGGAGGCGCTTTCCATAAAGTCCAGCATCTTTTTGGCCACTGTGTTGGTGTATGGCAGGCTCATTTTTTTGTCTTTTCCATTTTACTCCGTATTTACAAACAACTATTCAGGATGCTTTCCCTGGTCACACATAGAATATAGTTTCCAATTCGGAAATGAGCAATTAATAACAAGATCAAGTAAGCTAATGTATTGTCCATAGCCCTTGGCATA
>CAZPDU010000277.1:0-2673 GCA_964585405.1 uncultured Thermodesulfobacteriaceae bacterium
GGGTCTGATGTATTGCATAGTGTCATAAATAGCCAGACCCGCCGTAACAATCCCACCCGGTGAATTTATATACAGTGTTATGTCCCTTTTGGGGTCTTCCGCTTCCAGAAAGAGAAACTGGGCTATAATCAGGTTGGCTATTTCATCATCCACCGCACCACCCAAGAATATTATGCGCTCTTTGAGGAGACGGGAATAGATATCATAGGCCCTCTCGCCCCTGGGACTCTGTTCTATAACAATAGGTATTAACGGCATTTATTCAATCTCCTGTGAGGCTGGCTTGACAACCGCCTGTTCCAAGAGGAAATCCATGGTCTTTTTCGCCCGCAGCTTGGGAAGGACATTCTGCACCATTGCGTTTTGGAGCTGCTGCTTATCCATGCCCAGCCGCTGGGACTGACTTTCCGCATATTTAGCATACTCAGAAACCTGATCATGATCAACGCCGATATTTTCTATTTCGGCAATTTTGTCCAAAATCATCTCTGTTTTCACTTGAGCAACCGCCTCTTCCCGCATCTTCAGGCGGAGTCTGTCTTCCGACATCCCTGCCCTCTCCAGGTCCACACCCCTTTCCTGGAGATGACCTATAACGTTGTCCACCATCTGGGTGAGCTTGGCATCCACTAGTCTATCCGGTACGGGGAAGTCCACCTGTTCCCTCAATCGTTCCAGAAATTGCTGTCTCAGACTGCTTTTCGCTGCCTCCTGTTTGTCTGTCTCCAGCTGACTGCGCATGCGATTCCTCAGTTCTTCAACGTCCTTGATATTCGCACTGACCTGTTTTGCAAAATCGTCGTTCAGCTCGGGTAAAATTCGCTCTTTTATGGCCTTTAACACCACCCTGAATCGTACAGTATGGCCTGCAACCTTTGCGTTTAAGGCATCCTCAGGATAACTGACCTCAATATACCTTTCAGACCCCCTGGTCATTCCCAGCATTTTTTCCTCAAACACCGCGTTAAAATATCCAGCTCCCACTTCCAGATAATAATTTTCTTCCGCAATGCCTTGCACTGGTTCCCCGTTTATCTCACCGGTATAATCAATGACGGCGAGATCTCCCTTTTTTACAGGACGGTCTTCTTCCACGCCCTCCACTGTTGCAAAATGGCGTCTCAGGGCCTCCAGCTGCTCATTTATCTCCTTTTCACTTACTTCCACCAGGGGCTCTTCCAGTTCAATGCCTTTATATTTCGGCACCTCGAACTCAGGCCAGATGTCCAGAACGGCCGAATAAGAGAAGGCCTCGGCGGTCTTTAAGGGTGAGGTTGAATCCATCTGGGGATCAAGTATCAGGTCTACGTTCGCCTCTTTAAGGGCATCGGGCAGACTCTGTTTAATGAGTTTTCCCAGTACCTCGTTTTCCACCTGTGGACCATAGTGACGTTCCAATATGCTGCGAGGGGCCTTACCCTTTCTGAAACCCTTGATATTTGCCCCCTTTTTCAGTTCATTGTATGCGCTGTCAAACTCCTTGGATACAACATCAGCGGGTATTTCTACTGAAAGACGCTTCTGAATAGGGCCTATGTCTTCAACTTTAACCTTCATTAATTTCTTACCTTTCTTTACAAGTTCAATGGTTTGAATTTGAATCCCTAACAAAAAAACAAGTCCTGTTCCGAAGAAAACAATAGATGGAATTTTGCAGTTGATTCATTTATTTAATATCTTTAAAAAGAAAAATAAAGGAAATGATTTTACTGATAAATATGAGAATAAAAATTCTATCAAGGACCAAAGGCAAATATACGGGACTATACAAAAAAAACAAGATCTCTGGTGCGAGAGGCGAGACTCGAACTCGCACAGGTATAAGCCCGCTGGATCCTAAGTCCAGTGCGTCTACCATTTCCGCCACTCTCGCGCACGGTAAATTAAATAATTTAATAAGGGTAAAAGTTGAAGTCAAGAAATCATCAGTTAATACAGTTAAAAAGGGAACAACAATATTTGCGCTGCGCCAATTTTTTTACTACAGAACAGGTGCCTTATCTATTATCGGAAAAGGGACTGGAATAAATTAAAAAAGGAGATTCGATCAGAATGGAACGTACATTATCCATCATCAAGCCGGACGGTGTGTCCAGGGGACTTATCGGAGAGGTAGTCAGGCGGTTTGAACATGCCGGATTTCGAATAGCCGCCATGAAAATGATAAATTTAAGCAAAAAGGAGGCGGAGGGCTTTTACGCAGTTCACAGAGAAAGGCCTTTCTTCCAAAGCCTTACTGATTTCATGTCCTCCGGACCAATTATAGTCATGGTGCTTGAGGGTGAGGACGTAATCCGGCGTAACCGGGAGCTTATGGGGGCCACAAACTATAAAGAGGCAAGGCCTGGTACTATAAGGGCCGACTTTGCCACGGATATTGAAAAAAACATTGTACATGGATCTGATGCCCCTGAGACCGCTGCCACGGAGATAGCCTATTTTTTCAATTGCTTGGAAATAGTCTAATAGTTAAATAGTCTAATAGTTGAATAGTTGAATAGTTAAAGAGTTGAATAGTTAAATAGTCTAATAGTTGATTAGTTGAACAGTCGAATAGTCTCATAGCTGGATAGTCAAAGAGAGGCGCATGGAAAGAGAGCTCATCGCCAGGATAAAACGCCTTGCCGGCTCTGCAAGAAAGGATTCTTCTGTATTGGCAGGTATAGGCGATGA
>CAZPDU010000278.1:0-8757 GCA_964585405.1 uncultured Thermodesulfobacteriaceae bacterium
GCCTCCTTTTGTCGAGGACGACCGTATCACAGGTGTATGTGAGGTCCCGCTGGCAATAGCGGCCTGTCCGACCGCGGCAATCAAACCCGCGACTGTTGAGCTTGCAGACGGAAAGAAGGTTAAGTCAGTACGTGTAAATGAAGAAAGGTGTATGTTCTGCGGTAACTGTTACACCATGTGTCCCGCCATGCCGCTGGCCGACGAAGAGGGTGACGGCGTGGCCATTCTGGCCGGAGGGAAGATCTCCAACCGGATCACCAGGCCTTCATTTTCAAAATTGATTGTTCCATATATTCCGAATGAGCTGCCTCGATTTGAGAGTGTGTGCAAGACTGTCAGACAGATTGTTGAAGCATACGAGAAAGGGGCCAACAAGTACGAGCGCCTTGGAGATTGGGCAACAAGGGTAGGTTGGGAACGCTTTTTCGAACAGTGCAATTTACCCTTCACTGAGAAGTCAATAGATGACTACCGCCTTGCGTATGATACGTATCATACAACTACGCAGTTTAAATGGAGTTCTCATACCGATAAAATGATGTAGCGGATTAAATGAGGTAATTATTATGGCAGTGGATAAAGAAGAACTTAAAGAAAAAATCGTGGAATTTGCCACCAAGAAGGCAAAATTCAAGTCCAAGATGTATATTAAGGACTTGTACAAGGCAGATCCGGATGCCAAACCGCGTGAGGTAAAAAACGCGGCCAACGAGCTGGTAAGGGAGGGAAGACTGGAGTTCTTTTCCTCCGGTAGCACGACTATGTATGGTGTACCCGGGTTTGGCAAGACCGAGGCACAACAGTTCGAAGGTGGAGAATAAACACAAATATAATAATATGTAAAATTGAAAACAGGCTTTAAGGCCAAAGAAGTATAAACAAAGGGCCTTCTATGGAATTCTATAGAAGGCCCTTTTTATTGAAGCAAGATATGGCTGTGTTATTTGTTTTATTTTTGATCCATCAGTGTCCTGATGCCCTTAATAATGGATCTCACCGGTCGTCCAAAGAAAAAATCCAGTTCGGTTTCCTTAACCCCCATACTCTCAACCATCTTTTGGCGAAAGGCCTCATCCGTTGAAATCATCTGATCTATTTCAGGATTGCTTTGCTGAGTTCCTTCTTGTGAACCTGCTTCGCCGAGCAAACTATAAATTCGTCCAGGCGGAAAGCTACGCTCATAGGCCGATATCAGTCCCTCAACGGCAGAGCCTTTTGGACAGAGATCAAGACGGGAGAGAAGGTCTTTCATAAAAAGATCTTCAAGGTCCCTGGTATCCCAGCACTTGAGGACCCTGCATTCCAAAGGGCGGCTCTCATAAATGCGGCAGGCATGTTGATCTGCATCGTAGAATGTGCAAGTGCTTGACCCATCCCTATTTTTTACTTTAATCATCTCATACGAGAGTTCTTCAATCCTCTCCTCAAGGGGATTAAATGCCAGCTCTCCCGCCCTGAGAGTAAAGAGGTGTATCGGCCTCAGAGTACCCTTCTGCAGAAAAATTCTGTCCTCGGAGTGGAGAGTAGGGCCGCCTTTTTCGCAGCATGTGCCGCAACGTATGCAGGACCTGATTTTTTTTTCCGGTTCCATAGTAAATATACTTCCTGTATTGTATGGTTATTAGGTAATACTCATATTCAAAAGGATATACCTGTGTTTAAAGACCTTGAAAATCTGTTCGATTTTGCTGACAGGGCAGTAGCGGATGTGCAGAAACGCTATAGTAAGGAAGTGCGTTGCAAAAAGGGCTGTAACGACTGCTGCTATGCGGTATTTGACATCTCATTAATAGAAGCATTATATATACGCCATCATTTTGATTCACTCGGCAGAAAGCAGAGACGCGCCGCCCTGAATATGGCGAAAAAGGCCTTGAAGGCCTGGAATAATTTAGCCACGACCCAGGCAGATCTCTCATTTGCCCGTATCAGATGCCCTCTGTTAACTGACGACGGAGAGTGCGCCTGCTATAAGGCCCGGCCAATAAACTGCCGCACCTACGGAATACCCACTTTGATAAATAATAAAAGTCATGTATGCGGACTCTCCGGTTTTGAACAAGGGAAAATCTATCCTGTTCTTAATCTGGAACCCCTGCAAAAAAGACTCTATGAACTATCTGCGGAATTGAATGATACGGATCTCGGCAGAGGACGCTGGCCAGTGGCCGCCGTACTCCTAGGTACTATTGTATAAATCATTTATTGGAATCCCCAGCCGTAATAGCCTCCTCAACTATCTTGATGCCCTTCTCAAGTAGCTCCGCTCTCTCCCTGTATGCCGCGCCCTGATAAATTCCATGTGCAGTCTTATAGGCATCCAAGGCCTTATCCAGCTCATTCCTCCTCTGATAGATATCACCGATTCCTGTAAGATACAGACCGGCCTTTCCGATATCCCCGAGTTTTTCAACCAGCTCAAGTGCCCGAAAATAATATGGAAGTACCCTATCCAGATTCCCTAATTGTCTGTAAAGATCAATGATTTTCTCTGCCAGCAAAACAGTGCTTACTGGGTCGTTATTCTTCTCACATATTGCCAGTGCTCTCTGATAGGCAGGTACGGCCCCCTTGAAATTACCCCGCATTGTTCGAAGATCCCCTATCTGCTCACAGATATTTGCAACTTCTACATCCTTTCCGTCAGCGGCTTCAAAAATTTCAAGGGCCTTCTCAAATTTTTCCAAGGCTTCCAGAGACCTCCCCTGGGCACTCATGACTTTTGCCTCTTGGTACATGAGTTCAGCACTGCTCAAATCTTTATCTTTATCCGTTTTTACAGCCGAAACCACCTGCTCATCCATCTTATATTACTCCTGTTAAATACCCGGCCCGCATTCAATACGCTCGATGGCCTCGCCAGCCAACTCGCTGATAGTGGTGGACCTGATGGATTGACCATCAAAAAATCTGAGTTCCCTCGTATCGTTTGCCATTTCTTGTATGGCCTTTAACGCCTCCTTGGCCTTCATGCGTCCAAATACCCAGACTGCGAGACCCCTTATTTTTGGCTCCTGATTCTTCAAAAACGCAAATAGGGCAAAAAATTCGCTGGCCCTTACAACCTGCGGATGCAGCTCACCAACTCGACCGATCGCCCAAAGTACTGCCGGACAGGACGGAGGATCGTTTATAAATCCCATTATATGACGCACAAATGAGCCGTATATCTTTGGTTGAGCACGAATTATTTCGCCTATTGTCTCTATAGATCCCCAGTTCGTAGCTGCCGAATCATTGCTGGCCAGAAGGAGCCTTCTTGTCAGGTCACCTACGAGACCGGGCCTTTCAGTGGCCAAGGCCCCAGCTACGGCACCCAGCGTGGTAATTGCCTTCCACATCAGCAACTCATCTGTTGAATACAGAAGACGTTGAATCTTTCTTAAAACCAAGGGATCTTCCAGAGCCATTACTCTGAGCTTTTCTACTTCTTTATGCTCTACGAGTAGCTTGACCTGCTGTTTTGAGTAACGATGTGATCTCCGTTCAAAATATGCCCTATCTCTCTCCTCATCCGAAACCAGAGGCTCTGATGATAGCAATTCCATTTTCTCCTTGACGCCCTCTTGCGTCACTTCGCGAATATCTTTTGACATTCTGATAAAGACCAGACCCGCCCTCACCGCTCTATCGTCCTGAGACCGGCCTGTAGGTTGTATAAGATTGGATTCAATATCATAATTCTCTAAAAAGGCATCCTGATAGTCCTCCCCAGGCGTCAGACTCCAGGCCAAATCCAAGTCATCATTGCATGCAAAGCCAAGCGCCTCAACCCAGGCCGCACCGAGATTGTGTCCTGTGGCATCGTGTACATATACTGCCCCACACTCGCATGCGCCGCAGTCAAAATCTCCAAGTCTCCTAGGTTCCACCTTCCTCGGACGCTCAATAGGACTGTCGCAGAATGGACATACTGGTTTATAAGCACTCCTTCCCCTTGCCATAAACAGATCTTAACCTCCCTCTCTCTTGGACGCGATTTTGGCGGACACCATATCTTCAAACTGGGAAGCAACCTTGTATCCCAACTTTCTGGCCTGCTCAAGGTGATCACGTGCCAAATCGTAATCTCCATGATAGTAATAGGCCACCGCTAGATTGTTGTGTGCAACCCCGAACTTCGGGGCCAGACTGATCGCCTTTTCCCCGGCCGCAATCGCATTCTCCAGGTCATCAAGCTCCACGTTAACAGTAACCAGATTCGCCAACGCGGTAATCATTTCCGGCTTGATCTCAAGAGCCCTGTTGAAATAGTCCGCTGCCTCTTTCCATCTCTGCAGATGAATTAAGGCTGCACCTATATTAGCCATAGCCTCCGTAGATTCAGGACGAATATTGAGTGCCTCTTCACTCTGTTTTATTCCGTCATCAAGTCTACCCATCTGGAAATACAGCGTGCTCAAATTTAATCTAATCTCAAAAGACAAAGGATCTAATTCCAGGCCATACTTAAAGGCTATCTCCGCGTCCTCCAGTCTCTCGGCATTCCGGTAAACCATGCCGAGCCTGAGGGCCGCGATGACGGATTTCATATTATTTTCCATCTCTTTTTCAAGATCTTTAATTAATTGATTCTGGCGAACGGTTTTATCTCGCGGCGGACGGGTCATAAACTCCTCCTTATATTGAAACACACAAATTTTTTAATCATGAGCCCAAAAATATAACATACTTTTAATCTCAAGGCACCAGTAAGATACGATGGTAAGAATCAAAAAACCGAAAGTCTAAATCGAATTGGACGTCCGCTCTTTCAATCATACAATGTCCCGGTCTGTCCATGCCACCCATTATGTGTTATTATAAAAATTAAGGCAACAGCGCCAAATAACTACTGAGAAAAATTCGAGATTTCAGGAGAACATTGTGGAAAAAGGCTGTCCTATTTTAGTTGACAGCGGACTCCGTTGCATTGCGTGTGGCGGTCCGGTCCGACTAAAGGGCAAGTGACATAACGGGCGAGTGGTCTGCAAGGCCTGTGGACGGGAATTTCCAGCCAGTCTGTATAGTGATGCTATTGAAGATATGAAGGAAAAAATGATCTGTCATTTATACCCAAAAATTCCCTCATATCAGAAAGACCCCTGAACCTCAAAAAAACAACTGCCAACCGCACTATAGGCGTTGGTTTTGACAGATAATAAAAAAAGCCCTCCATAATATATGAAGGGCTTTTAATGCTTTTTTGTATGGCCTCTTATCTTATGTTGTTGAGGCCTCTTCCTCCCGGACCGCAATAGCGACCTTATGAAGCACAGTAAGTATTAATGCCCCGATCGCCCAGATGGCCAAAGTGATGGAAATCTCCGGGAAGGTAGCCGAGTATTCTACAATCCTGTGAAATGGGTTGGGAATAAACCCGCCAATAACTAATCCTATACCCTTGTCGATCCAAGCGGCAAGAAAGATCGACGCACAGGCAACGGCCAGGATACCGTGATGCCGGCGGGCGGACGGGATCAGCAACAAAATGACACCAATGGCCGCAAAGGGGGCCGCTGTCCACATCCAGGCCACCAGCTTGCCGTGACCATGCATGCCGGCATACAGATATTGAAGAGGATGCATATGCCCCGGTATGTTGCTGTAGAATGCGGTAAATACCTCCATTCCAACCAGGAACAGGTTTATTATCATGGCGTAGCAAATGGTTTTAGCAATTGTCTGCAGGGCATCTCTTCCAGGATCAAACTTGCTGACCCTGCTGATGATAAGCAACACCAGAACCAGCAGTGCCGGACCAGAGGCAAAGGCCGATGCAAGAAATCTGGGAGCCATCACCGCTGTCAGCCACAAATGCCTTCCGGGAAGACCGGCATACAGAAACGCTGTCACCGTGTGAATACTGACTGCCCATGGAATGGACAGGTATATAAACGGCTTTACCCACCCCGGATGCGGCCTATGTTGAGCATCCGCCAGAAGACAGTTATATCCGACTATTATATTGATCATAAGATAGCCGGCCAGAACAATCATGTCATAGAAAAGTATGGAGTTGGGAGTCGGGTGCAGTAATACATTAAGCATCCTCTGCGGCTGCCCTATATCCACTACGATAAAGAGCATACACATGGTTACCGCCGCAATGGCCAGAAATTCACCAAAGACGACCACCTTTGCGTATTTCTTGTAGTTATGAAGATACAGCGGTATTACAATCATCACAGCAGATGCGGCCACTCCGACGAGAAATGTGAACTGGGCAATATAGACACCCCACGAGATGTCCCTGCCCATCCCCGTAATTCCCAATCCTTTATGGAGCTGATAAAACCAGCAGCCCATGCCGACACCAATGATGCCCAGCAGAAAAACCAACCACATATAGTATCTAGGTTCACCCTTTAAAGCCTTTTCTATCATGGCATCCTCACACTAAGTAAAAGACTGACGGCTCTGAGCCGAGCTCTAACTTACGCCTCATGGAGGTACGCTTGCGTAAAATCTGGCGCACATTGGAGTCAGGGTCCGCCAGGTTGCCAAAGGCCAGGGCCTGTGGCGCCGCCTCAACACATGCGGGCATCAGACCCTTTGCAAGCCTCTCCACACAAAAATTACATTTCTCTACCACGCCCCTCCCCCGGGTTGGGAATTCCATATTGTATTCTTTTTCATTAAGGGCGTCTCTGGGATCCAGCCAGTTGAAACTCCTTGCACCGAAAGGACATGCGGCCATACAGAAACGACAGCCGATACATCGGTGATAGTCCATAGCCACAACCCCGTCCGGCCTTCTGAATGTGGCCTTGGTAGGACACACCCTTACACAGGGAGGCTCATTACAATGATTGCATAGGCACAGGAAGGGAAACGCCTTCACGTGATCAGCCATATATTGGTTTTCATTCCCTGCAAAGGTATGCTCGTAGTCGTCCTGCCACAGCCACTTCACCTGGTTCTTTGAATCCCCGAAATCAGGTACATTGTGTACCGAGTGACATGCCTTTATACACTTATCAACAACTCCGGGTTCCGCGCACTTCTCCACATCAATGGTCATCCCCCAGCGTACGGCCGGCTCTGCAGCCTCTTCAGCGGCCGGCGCACCATGGCCATGCTCAGCAGCATCAAGCAACCCGGGGCGGAGGACTTCAAAGGCACCCTTCCCCCCCAGACCGAATAGGGTAGACAGCCCGGCTATTTTTATGAATTGTCTTCTATTCATGCTCATGACTCGTTCCCTTTTGGCTCTTCTTTCGGTTCTATGTGGCAATCCCAGCAATAAGGAGAAACTCCTGTATAGTTATGGCACTGATCACAAAACTCCTTCTTGTTGGAATGACACTTCATACACGTATTCTGAAGACTGACAACGTACTTCTCTCCTCTTTTGTTGACATATTCCCTGTTCGCTTCCCTCAAGGCCATGTCACGCCAGTCGTTTATGAGCTGCATGTGTGTGGTTCGCATGAAATGCTTGTCCTCAACACATTTCCTTTCGGGCTCTGGCATTTTTTTGATCTCAGGCGTGTCGATCTTTACCTCAGGTACGGGAGCCGCCTTGCCGGCATTCATCCAGAATGCGAAAGTGAACAGGCCCACAAAGATAGCAAGCCCTACCAAGATCTTCCAAGCGTCATACATCCCCTTGTTCCTCCTTACCCGGGATCTCTTCCTTGCATACTAATCACATATTACCAGTGTTGACTTTCTGAACATTGACTACGGTTCCGGTTTCCAGGTTGCGATCTCAAAACCACGTATATTATGAGTCCTCGGACCTTCTCCTTCCATAATCAAGGCATTGGCCACCAGTTCAGTAATACCAGTAACACCGACATCTGGGTTCCAATATTGGGCCGCTGTAGGCAAAGCCGCCCTGTCAATGGCACAGATGCACGCAAGCATATTTACCCCATATTTATCCCTGACGTACCTGAGGGCATTCTGCCTCGGGAAACCGCCTCTCAGCCGAAGCTCCATATTCTCTGAGGCATTCAGACCGGACCCGCTACCACAGCAGTAAGTCTGTTCCCTGATGGTATTCTCAGGCATCTCGTAAAAGTGGTTGCAGACATTCTTAATAACGTACCGAGGCTCCTCCAGCAATCCCATACCCCTGGCAGGGTTGCATGAGTCGTGATACGTAACCTTGAGGTGATCGTTACGGCTCGGGTCAAGCTTGAGCTTGTTGTTTTTGATGAGATCCGCAGTAAACTCCATGATGTGAACCATCTTATGGGCCTTGGCATTCTCAAACTTTGTGCCCGTAATAGGTGAAACCGGCTCCTCAAGAAAGTCTATGGGACCATGCCATGTGGTCATATACTGGTTAAGTACCCGCCACATATGGCCACATTCACCCCCCAGTATCCATTTGACCCCTAGGCGTTTGGCCTCGGCATATATCTTGCCGTTCATGCGTTTTGCTATCTCATTAGCGGTAAAGTAACCAAAATCCCCGCCCTCGGACGCATAGGTACTCCATGTGTAATCAAGGCCCAGATGCTCAAACAGCATTAAATAGCCCGCAAGTGTAAATATGCCTGGGTCGGCGAACACGTCACCTGATGGTGTGACAAAGAGGATCTCAGCGCCTTTTCTATTAAAGGTGGGTTCGATTGTGATGCCCACATTATCTTCAATATCGTACAGCATAGCGTCGATACACTCTTTATATGCCTGGGGCTGCAGACCAAGGTGATTTCCGGTATGGATGCATTTTGAGACCGATTCCTGTATCCAGGCGATATTCATGCCCAGCTCGTTCATGATCTCCCTGCCCATAATGGTGATCTCCGCAGTATCTATTCC
>CAZPDU010000279.1:0-3551 GCA_964585405.1 uncultured Thermodesulfobacteriaceae bacterium
GAGCTATGGGCCCACCGGTTAAATTGTCAATTATATTCCGACAATTATTATTGTCAAGACGCCGTTAAGCTCCGATTGTGCCGCATGAATTTATGGGACAAATATCCCTGATCGCTTCCTACAAAAGGGTTTTGGTTTTGCTGGATCAAATATTTTTTGCCGCAGAACTCTTGGACTAACTTACTAATATATTTTTCAATGCAAAACAGCGTACTATAAAAATATTACTATTATAGTTATTTTAGTTGATCCAGAATTTGAAGCCTGAGAGGTATGGTACTATTCTGTAATCCCGGAAAATAAAGAACAGACACCAGTATTAATTAGATTAATTTGGCTCTATTTTTTGGTCCAAGCGGCTCATATATAAGGTCGCGCGGATTTTTCAATGTCTTAAGACCGTTAGGCGGAGCATTGATGGGTATAGCGACTGACATAATCCTTCTTGTTGTGGCTGCATTTCTTTGCGGGTTGGTGATGCAGCGTATAGGTCAGCCAATAATTCTGGGCTACATAGCCACTGGGATTATTCTGGGACCACATACTGGAGGCATTACGGTCTCAAACATTCATGAGATCGAACTACTGGCTGAAATCGGTATCGCATTATTATTATTCGGTCTGGGACTGGAATTTTCCTTAAAGGATCTCAAGCCTGTCAAAATGGTTGCATTAGTGGGGACACCTTTGCAAATGGCCCTCACAATAGGACTCGGTTATGGCATTGGCCATCTCATGGGCCTGGATTGGAAGTCGTCGCTCTGGCTTGGGGCAATGGTCTCGCTCTCCAGCACCATGGTGCTCCTGAAGACATTGATGAACCAGGGCTGGCTGGGGACCCTGTCCAGTAAAGTAATGATAGGTATGCTCATCATTCAGGATCTGGCCGTGATTCCGATGATGATTATACTACCCCAGTTGAACAATCCGGTGGTCGGCCTGCCGGTGCTTGGCTTTGCGGCCCTGAAGGCCGGGGTATTCTTAACTGGAATGATTCTGCTCGGAACTCGCTTGCTTCCAAGACTCATGTCGCACATCGCCGGAATCGGCTCAAGAGAGCTTTTCCTCCTGGCAATCACTGCAATAGGTCTGGGGGTGGGTTTTATCACTCACCTTGTAGGGCTGTCCTTTGCCTTTGGTGCCTTTGTGGCAGGGATGGTCCTCAGCGAGTCCGATTATGGCCATCAGGCCTTGAGCGATATTATCCCTCTGCGGGATCTTTTCGGCCTCCTTTTTTTTACATCGGTTGGAATGCTATTTGATCCGGCATTTCTATATGGCCATTTCAGGCAGGTAATTCTGCTGGTGATAGCCGTAAGTATCGGAAAGGGGCTTATTTTCGCTATAATATCAAGCGCCTTTAATTATCATAATGTCATTCCATTGGCTGTTGCACTCGGACTGTTTCAAATTGGCGAGTTTTCGTTCGTTCTGGCTAGCGTAGGGCTGTCGACCGGCTCTATTGACAATGACCTTTACGCCCTCGTACTGACTGCAGCTATCCTTACCATGGTGCTCACACCCGTAGTTTCAGGTCAGACAGCAAAAATATATGCTCTCAGGCGGCATGGCTTCCGCCATGAGAGGCTTGAATCTTCAAAAATCCCTGATTACGGACAAAGCAGGCACGTCATCATCGTGGGCGGTGGGAGAGTGGGCTTTCAGATAGCCCAGATCCTGAAGCGGCTTAATATAGAATTTGTGATTATTGAGCTTGACCACCGACGTTTTGAACAGGCTAAAGAGGCCGATATGGCAGTCATATATGGCGATGCCAGCCATGAAATTGTTTTGGAGGCAGCAGGAATTAAAGATGCCGCCCTTTTGATCCTTACCATACCTGCTCTTGTGACGGCCAGATCAACCATCGTTCACTCGAAACGTTTAAACAGGCAGATCGAAATAGTAGCTCGAACATCCGGTGTGGACTATTTCGATGTATTGAAAGATCTTGGGGTTTCAGAAGTTGTTTTTCCAGAGTTTGAGGCGAGCCTTGAAATGACGCGGCAATCCCTTCTCCGTCTCGATGTCCCGCTGACTGAAGTCCAGCGCCATACAGACACTATTCGACACGAGCTTTATTCCGCTTTCTTCAATGACAGTGATAATTATCGAGTGCTCTCTCAACTCAGAGATGCCGAACAGCAGTTTGATTTACAATGGGTACGTTTGGCCAGGGAAAGTCCATTTGCCCATAGGTCTATAGGTAAGAGTGAAATACGTAAGACAACAGGTGCCTCTGTCGTCGGTGTTGTCCGGAATGGACAATTGATGCCCAATCCCAGTGCTGACTTTATTTTGATGCCTGATGATTTGATTGCGATTATAGGGAGCGAAAAAAATAGGGAAGTTTTTTATAACGCGGCCTCATCTTCACAGGGTAAATAACACTGATTAAATAAGAGGCAAAACTGTGGATATCAGATTTTTCCCAGTGGAAAGGGCACTACCTCATTGATGTTAGACGAATTTGTAAGCAGCATTATAAGACGGTCTACTCCAAGTGCCATGCCTGCACATCTGGGAAGCCGGCTCACGGAAGCCAGAAATTCTTCCGGCCATGGACAGGCATTAAATCCCTGTTCCATGAGTCGTTCAGCCTCTTCTCTGAATCTTGTCTCTTGTTCGACACGATCTGTAAGTTCAGAAAAACCGTTCGCTATCTCGAGTCCGCCCGCATACAGTTCAACCCTTTCCGCTACCGTGGGGTCGGATGGCTTCAGCCTGGCAAGAGAGGCACATGATGCAGGATAATCCATCAAAAAGACAGGCCTGTCTGAAGGCAAATTAGGTTCTATTTTTGTTACCAGGTCTTCATTAAACAGGTCTAAATCAGTTGAAACATTCGGTGTCCAGCCGGCATATTTTTCAAACACCTGTTTTACAGTTATTTTGGGAAATTTGGGATTGATATCAATCTTTCGACCTTTATACGTTACCGAATCATCTTTCCAGCCAACTGCCCTGGCAGTTATTTTAATTATGGCTTCGCAGTCAGACATAAGGTCGTAGTAATCCGCATCGGTCCTGTACCACTCCAGCATGGTAAATTCAGAGAGGTGATGACACCCGTTTTCTCCCTTTCGAAAAACCGGCCCTAGCTGGAATATGCGGTCAAACCCTTCTGCTAAGAGGCGTTTCAAGTTGATTTCAGGTGATGGAATCAGATACAGGTCGGGCCTGCCTTTGCCTTGGGGCACAGGGAATGTTCGAATGGACGACTCAGGTATGGGCGCCTCAATCATCAGGGGGGTCTGGACCTCAAGAAATCCCTGCTCCGCCAGAAAAGACCTGATGGATCTTATAATTTTGTCCCTGGTTATCAATATCCTGTGTTTGGAAATGATTTCCCGTGTTTTATGGATATTGTTGCTGTAGTAATGGGACTTGTTCAGATGAGGATCTATTTTTTTGCTCGCTCTACATATTCCCCTGTGCGGGTATCAATTTTCAGGAGTTCGCCTTGCTTTATGAAGAGAGGTACCTGGATCTCATATCCTGTTTCAAGTATTACTGGTTTTGTAGCACCTGTGGCCGTGTCTCCTCGAATT
>CAZPDU010000280.1:0-3623 GCA_964585405.1 uncultured Thermodesulfobacteriaceae bacterium
TACCCCTATCCGGTGCATTTGAGGGATCAGAAATACTTTATCCCTGAGGTCGAAACGCCCCACGTTTTCCGCGAGAGACTGAAAATCTATTATTTTCCCCGATTCCATTTACTTCTAATTCGCCATTTTTAAATCAAGATCCAGATCTAACCTTGATTTCTGCATAGTATTCTCTATTACGTTTTTATAGGCCTCGAGTCTGGTCATAATACCAGCTACCGCACTGTGCTCGTCAAGTTCCAATATAAGACAGGCCTTATCCCCCATTATATATTTGTAAAAATGCTCTATAAAAGAATCCGGACCGCATCCGTAGTTGGTCAAATGCAGGCCAAAATAGTTTTGGTATCTATTTATAAATCTGACCGTTCTCAAGACCTGGGAGCCGAACCCCCAATACATGGAGGGAAAGTCTGAGAGATCAACCCCAGATACATCTATAAAATCCATGGGCAGGGCGGTTACTCCTATCTTGCCCAAATTTTGCCCAAGTCTCAAATTCAGTCTTTCATCGTAGAGATTATAAGGACGACCGGTTACTATCACTATCGGTTCATCGGCACGCTGATTTTCAAGGATTTCTCTGCCCTTTTCATAGAGCTCTGCGACAAACTGATGGTGTCTGTCCATGGCATAATAGAAGGCCTCTTTTATTTCGGCCTCACTCACTCCGAGTTTCGGGCCTATCTGCTCTGAGATCTCCAGTGCCAGGAGCTCAGAATCATAATTGAGGTGTATTACAGGGCTCAAAACAGATGACAGATCAAGCCCTAAAGCCATTCTGGCCATATAGGAGTTGCTTTGAACCATAGGACAATAATAACCTATTTCCGAGGGGTCAGGCGTGGGCATGTTTATTATGCTGGGGAGGAAAAGGAGCTTAGTATTTCCTGCCAGCCATTTTATATGGCCATGAGAGACCTTTACAGGATAGCATGTCTCGGCCATCACTGACTCTATACCAGCCTTTGAAATCTGTGCATTAGTAGCCGGGCTCAGGACCAGCCGAAATCCCAGGCGGTCGAAGAAATGTGCCCACATAATACTCAGCTGGTGTCCGTAAAGTGCCCTCTGCATGCCTACGGTTGGCCGATTATCGAATTCCATCAGGGGTTCATCCGGCAATTCAGCATAGACCCCAGCCATATATGTCTGCCAGACCTCCTGCCTCAGTTCAAAGAAGTTCTCTTTCTTCGGTCCTTTAATTTTTGTAAATTCATACCGGCCACACTCTCCGCCCCAGATACTGCGACGACCGTCAAAATTATAAATTTTAAGCTTGCATCTATTGTGACATTTGGGATCTGCACGGCATATCTTTTCAGTGTACTCCATCCGGTCTTTTATGGCACTTTCCAGGCCCCTGAAAGTGGTTTTGCTTTTCCCGTCAAGGTGCATTTTTTCCTGCACACTTACAGCAGCACCATAGGCCCCCAGGACCTCTCTATTCCTGGGGACCAGGAGCGCTCGTCCCAGGACGTTTTCAAAAGCAGCGACAACTCCCTTATTTAAGGAAGGACCACCCAAAAACATTATTCTTCGTCCTATCTTTCTTTTTCCCACTACCCGGTTCAAATAGTTGTATACAATGGCATAACATAATCCTGCTATCAGGTCTTTTTTTTCAACTCCCTTCTGATGATAAGATACGAGATCTGATTCCATGAAAACCGTGCATCTCTCCGCAAGCTTAACAGGTCTTTCTGATGAAAGCGCAATTTCCTGAAATTCACCTACAATATTTATTCCGTATTTATTGGCCAGCTCATGCAGAAAACTGCCCGTACCGGCGGCGCAGACTTTATTCATGTCAAAATCAACAGGATAGGTATTTGAAATCGATATGTACTTGGAGTCTTGCCCACCAATCTCAAAGATAGTATCCACCTCCGGGCATATCTCTGTGGCACCTCTGGCGTGGGCCGTTATCTCGTCGATAACAAGGTCTGCATTAAGAAAATCACCTACCACGTTTCTGCCTGAGCCTGTTGTAGCCGTACCCACGATATTAATATTTTCCCCCACGTCGTCGTGTATACATCTGAGAAGACCTTGCGTGACCTTTATGGGTTTGCCCTGAGTAGGCACATAAGCCTTATGTATAATCTCACGATTTTCGTCTATGAGGGCATATTTAGTAGTTGTGGATCCTACATCGATACCGAGATATACCCTTGTCTTTCTTCGCAAAGGTATTTTTTGGACCTCGTTGGTCTCTGGGAAAACGGTTTGTTTTAGTTCCAATCTGGGCGCTACTGGCACAGAAACCTCATGCTTAAATCCAGTGGCTTTTAGCGCATCCAGATCCACTCGGCCTGTGATGTCAGATTCCATGGCACCTACAGCGACTCCCAGTGCACCTATAGATGTGTTGTGCGGAGGCACAATCAGCCCGGCGAAATATTCCCGGAAGGCCTTGACCTGGAGATCATTTAGTGAGAGACCACCAATAAAAAGAATCGGTTCTTCAAGTACACGGTCGGAAACGATAGTACTCATATAGTTTCTGGCATTTCCAACATGTAGACCATAGATGATATCTTCCAGTCTCTCCCCCTTATTTTGAAGGTGAATCATGTCGGATTTGGTGAATACTGTGCAGCGGCACGCTACATTGGCAGGCCTCTGGCTCTTCATGCCGAGGTCTATGAAATCAGCTAATATTCTGTCTATGTCATCCGGGATAAAATCTGTTTTACTGGTGTAAAGTGCAGTGGCCAATCTATTGGCCTGCTGATCAATAAAGGATCCGGTGCCTGACGCACAGGGACCATTGGTATTAAAGTATTCCAATTCCCAGCCACCTCTGTGGTGATTGATTTGTAAAAGGGCCGTTTCCTGTCCTCCCATACTGATAATTGTCTTGACATCCGGCCTTATATAAACAGCACCCAGGACCTGGCTGATGGTCTCGAATTCATAAAAGGCTCCCAATTCCTCGGCAAGCTTTTTCCCATGGTTACCGGTAAAGGAAATGGACTGGATTTTCTGCTGGTCGAATTTTTCATACAGGTCCTGAATAAGGTACAAAATCCCTTCCTCTACTTTGCCGAGGTGACGACCGTAGGGAGATTCATAAACAATCTCTTTATTATCGTTGATGACAATACAATTAAGGCTGACAGATCCGGCATCGATACCTACATAGTATCGATCAGAATTAAGAGACAACTCTCTGTTTTTAATAGATATATTTTTCATCAAAATTTTTATCTTTCTATTTGCACTTCCACTCTTTTTCGACCCCAGTCAAGGGCATTTTGATGAGAGTTGAAGTAAATGTCGATTCGACCAGGTCCCTTGATGGCAGATCCCCGGTCTTCCACAACACCCCATCCATAACCGGGAATATGCATCCGGGTCCCAAAAACATAATACCTGGTATCAGCCGCAATGGTCCCATCCCGAGGCATAAGGAGCCATGGGAAAAGGATCAGTCGAACGGGTATCATCCAGGGATGCACAATACTGTCTGTTGATATGAGTCCAGGGTGCGGCTGACGGGGTTTTTTGCCACTGGCAGTAAGCCCGGAGTAGGGTCGGCCTTTGTGCTTTCCTGAAGTCACATAGCGGTTCCAAAAATCCAACTTCAGATATCTCCATCTTCCACGTTCCCAGCCGCA
>CAZPDU010000281.1:0-9028 GCA_964585405.1 uncultured Thermodesulfobacteriaceae bacterium
CGAGATGGATTAGGGCGCTTCAAAAATTTGGTTTTTTGCCGAAAGTTCAACAGGGTTGCTCTGCCTGCTGATACACGGCTAAAGCAAACAAAAACTTGAGCTGATTGCGCCGGCAATGTCCGGAAAGGAGTAGTTCGTCTACAACGGCCGAGTATTTTCACGGTATTTAGACGATCAATTGCAACCAGACCAAATGAGGCAGAACTATACCACCATCTTACTGATTACTGACCGTTGACAACCGTCATTCTGAGTCCTAATTCTGCTTCGAATAAGCGATCTCATCCATTCCATCACCATCAATATCAACAGCGGCTATTCCTAAGGTATTTCCATCAGGACTCCAGTAATCAGAGGCAAGATAAATACCGCGCTCGCCTATCATAGTGGGCGCCGAATAGATGTAGAGATCGAAGTTTCGATCACTTACCGGACCCTTTTTCAAATAGGCGATCTCATCCATTCCATCACCATCTATATCAACAGCGGTCATTCCTACAGTATTTCCATCAGGACTCCAATAATCAGAGGCGATAAGATAAGATCCTTCCGGATCGACAGACGATGAATAAATGTAGAGGTTGAAGTCTAAGTTAGAGTTGTACCCTCTCTTCAAATAGGCAATTTCATCCATTCCATCACCATCAATATCAACAGAAGTAACAGCTATTGTATTTTCGTCCACGGAAGGCAACATATCATCAGGCCAACGTTGCCCGCATTCACCAATGGTTGTTGGTGCGGAATAAATTGAAAGATTTATTCCGGTCGTGGTGCTCCCACCAGTATAATCACCGCCACTACTGGGAATAGTCTGCGAGGCCTCAGCAGAATAGTTGCTTATCTGTCCTGCCTGATCAAATGTCTTCAATGCAAAGTAATAGGTAACTCCATCATTAAGACCATCAACAGTGTAGCTACGCTGTAAGGGCTGGGTCGCAGAATCCAATACAGTTATACTATTGTTATATTGCCCGCTTTGGGTGCCATAGTAGATTCTATAGCCCGCAATGTCGGGCTCCTGGTTTCGGTGCCAGGTCATGGTAACACTGGCTGACCAGGCAATGACCGGGAGCATCAGGACCAGGCAAAGGAAAAACAGAAAAGGCGTTAATACATAAAATTTTTTGTTAAAAAGTTTTATGGTTTTCAGTGAATTACTTTTTTTATTATCCTTCATTTTCCTTGTTAACCTACTGAAATTATATATTATATTTTCTGCTGAACGGTCTTTCATATTTCCATACCCCCTGCTTGTTTCCTTCATTGTGGTATTAATTCAGCAAGGAGTATGCCCGGCTTTTAAGGTGCAAGCCGATCCGAGCGCGGGTCTTATTGCGAAGATCGTGCCGCAGGCCGAAATAGAAAATTTATATTTTAATTTCAGTTAGTTATGTTGAAAGGATTTTGTATATGTAGGAGGGACAAGAATTTCGTTGAGGAATATGTAGGATATAGCCTACAGTAACTGCTTATTTTTTGACACGGATTTGTCTTTCATCTGGAAAGGCAGAAGATAAATTATCTTGTCAATCTTGTAGAGCCTGTCCAGATGTTTTCACAAATTTGCAATTCTTTTTGCCAGACAGGATTAACAGGATTACCCAGATTTTTCTCAGTTTCCAGAAGAACTGTGTTTGGGGGTAACTACGAAGAAGTAAGGACGCAGAGATAAAAAGAAAGAGTTTGACCACCACCAAATGGACTACCACTAAACTGACCATTCTGGACCCTTTTTAGACCGGCGTTAATAGCCGATTGCAGTCATCAGCGGAAAACCCATTACCGCAATAGCTTTTCAATTTCTTCATCTGTAAATTTCAACTGCCTCAAAACACGCTTACAGTAAATTGGATCCAATGTCTTTTTTCCCATCTGAACTGGTGCCGAATGTCTATTCCCTTCTACCATTCTTGAATATATTGCATGGTCAGTTTTCCCTTGCCTTACAAATACGGCACCACCTTTATTCAGCAACTTGATTAGCTTATCACTCGACATTGAAGGCAACTTAGGCATAAGATGGCACCTCATGTACCTCAAGCGGCCTTAAAAGCAGACCTTCTGTCGGTTCTCGATACCATTCAGGTTCCGTGTCCCTCAGAAACTCGATAAATTCTTCTGTGGAAATATGAGAGACTGTGGTTTCGGGGTATTTTTGTATATCTTCAAGATAGAGTTCAATCGCGGCTCTGAGGTTTTTTTCAACAGATGCCAAGTCTTCTCCTCTAGCAGAAACATTAAGTTCTAAGCAGATGGCAACATATTCAAGCCTGCTTTTACGAATTATTGCTGTATATGTCCTTTTCATTTCTTCCTCCATGATGGGAATTCTTAGGTATCCTTGTCAATAATAGGGGAAGTTGCCAATCTATACAATATATTTTACTGGCACCATCTTTCCAGGGTTTCCGCGTCCAATCTCACGTTCCATCTTGGCCAGTCGTCCAATCGCCTTGGTGAAATCTCAGACCTGCCTCGGGTTTACAACCACAAAAGGGAGCTTTTCTGAAGCAAGCAGGTGGCAGAGCGGAACTTCTAATCCCCCCGTTGCTTCCACCATGATCAGATGGGAACAGGAATGGGAGACGTTGGTAACAAAGGTAACTTAAAGGCTCTTTTGCCATACTTCCTCGCACTTGCCATAATTTTTGTCAGAATGTATTTTGAGAGTGAATTCTCAAATGACAAAGTGAGAAGAAGGTTCAAGTTCTACTACGGAGAAGCCGGCAAGCGGGATCTCGCTGAAAGGCGGATACCTTATTATCTCCGGAACAAGTGGGCAAGCTTTTCTGAGTACGCAGGGGATATCAAGCAGACCTTTTTACGCTATTATAACAAGCTCCACAACAGGCGGGGCTTTTTCTGGGCTGATCGTTTCAAGAGTATTCTGATAGACAATGGTGATACCTTCGGAATCCTAGTTCTGCTTCAAATAAGCGATTTCATCAATACCGTCTCCATCAATATCAACAGAAGTAACAGCTACTGTATTTTCGTCTACAGGAGGCAACATGTCATTGGCCAATGTTGTCCGTGCTCAGCTATGGTTATTGGCACAGAATAAATTGAAAGGCTTCTTCCGGCAGCATTATCGCCACCATGACGCACATCAGGGATGCTTTGAGAGATTTCATTTGAGTACCCACTCTCCTGCCCTGCCTGATCAAATGCCTTCTGCAAAGTAATACGTAGTCCCTTCGCTCAAACCGGCAATATTGTGACTACACTGTAAGAGCCGGGTCGACATACAATTCACGGTTATCTTCTAACCTACTGAAATTGTATATTATATTTTCTGTTAAGCTGTCTTTCACCTTTCAAACCCCCCTGCTTATTGCCCTATTCCTCTTATCAATTCAGCAAGGAGCATGCCTGCCTATAACTGAAAGCTGAAAGCTGAAAGGTCATGGTTTATTGCGAAAATACTTTTTGAATTAGCCACCCCAGTACCATCTATCGGCGCGCTACCCAGGTACCATCTGCCGGAGCTACAGGGCAAGCAGGGCAGGCAGACACAGCAAAAAAAGTCATAGATCCTCATAGATCCAATGGTTCATAGATAAAATCGGGCCTGAAAGCGCATCACTGCGAAGACCGTGCCGCAGGCCGAAATAGAAAATTTATATTTTAATTTCAGTTTGTTATGTTGAGAGGATTTTGGATATGCAGGCGGGACAAGAATTTCGTTAAGGAATATGTAGGATACAGTTTACAGTGATCGCCTAAATTTTGACAGGATTATTTAAACTATGGTTTGAAGATGTACTTTATTCAGAAATCATAAAGGCGTGACAGTTTTTTCCATCAGCGCCCTTTTTAATATCTTAAAATTTTCAGCAGAATAGTATTCACGTTGCTCCTTTTTTAAATATACATTCTTAACAATTTTGTTAAGAATATATACTCAAAAAATACTCGTCAACAAAAAATGCCACAAAACAAGCAGACTCCGGTCTGATAACGTAGCCAATTAAAACAGCATATCTTGAGGGAATATATTTTTTGACACGGATTGCGCGAATGTCACAGATTACGGATTAGTGAGAAGTTACAAGCGAATCACCACTGCAGGTTTTATGTCTTGGATATGCGTTTTTCATTCCAAGATCCTGAAGATATCAAAATCCTGTCTCAAGGGATTGATCACCTCTATGCCGGCATAATACCGGCCGGTGCTCAGGTCTTCTGATAGAACGAGGTCGCAATCTGCGGCCTCCGCAGCAGCGACAATATTTGCGTCCCAAAAGGAGACCCGGTATAAATCCCGGATTTCCACACTCCGACGGACCATCTTAGATGAAGGAATCACTATTTTAAAACTTTCAAGGAGTTTTAACTGTTGCAGAACGACTGGAGGCTCCTGGTGAAGTCTATTGAGGGCAATATTCGCATACTCCTGCAAGACCTGAATGGACATAATACCATTTTGGGCCTTCATGCAGCGCGTGACCGTTTCAATGGCCTTGACCTGCTTCTTACCAGCATTGCAGTCATTGGCATACACCACAATATTTGAATCAATAAAACAGGACCTCACGTATCATATCCTCTTCCTGATATGGGCATCCTCGCGGTCGAAAACAAAACCTTCGGGGCCGGCCCCGCCCTGTTCTCTGGCCAATCTCGCGAATTCTTCAGCATTTTTCTCGATATTTGACATACTGGAGAACTGTTTCATATACTCTCGAATAATCTGGTTGAGACTTGTGCCATGTTGAGCAGCGTATTCCCGAGCCCTTTTCACAAGTTCCTTGTCGGCTGAAAGGGTGATGTTCATGATGCACCTCCAATTCACACATATTACACTTATGTGTGAATATTAAGACTTCATTCAGATTCTGTCAATTCCTTTGCCGGAGAGTTTCTCCATTTCTCATGTCTAGGAAACGTTTGTAATAAAAGTAACTTAGAAGCTCTTTGCCATATTCATTCACACTTATCATGCCAGAAAAATTGAGGGATTGTTGACCGAGCTGAATAACTTTCTATTTTTGGACACAGATTGCACGGATTACACGGATTAGAAATTACCCCATGCTTCTTGCTCCATTAGACCTAGCCATTTGACGATTTTTTCGTATGAATATATATGTGAGTATGGTAGATCTCGAGTCAGGCCCTTTGTGCCTTTGGTCACATGCTGAAAGAATATTCTAAAATTGCAAAGACCGCAGTTGGGATCACGGATGCATTGCTCCTGTGTGCGGCCTTCGGTATTGCCTATGTCTGGAGGGCTCATCTGGGGGGTATCGGGCCTCTGTCAAATTACCTTTCTCTGCTTTACTTCTCTATTCCGGTGACACTGCTTTTCTTTTACCGGCAGGGGCTGTACGGTGAGATCCGCTTTGATTCCATGGCGCATATTGCATGGAAGACCCTGTTATCCCTTGTCTTAAGCGGGATTGCCAGTTCAGCTGTTCTGTATCTGACCCATGCAGGCTATTTCAGCCGGCTGCTCTTTGGCTATTACTTTCTGATAGCCTCCGGCCTGCTCCTGGGCGAAAGGGTCTGTCTGAAGGCCCTGCAGAATTACTGGCGCTCGAGTGGATATAATGTACGAAATGTCCTTATTATCGGCGCCGGTCAAAAGCTTGAACTCCTGCTTGAACTCATCGAAAAACGGCCGGAATGGGGTCTTAACATAGTGCAGGTATGTGCCTACGAAAGATCCAGCCTGAAGGAGATACAACATATTCTGGAACACGAGGTGGTGGATGAAGTCTACCTGGCCTTTTCCAGATCCATTCATGGTGTTTGTGATATAGGGGAATTGCTGGGCATGATCGAGCGATTCGGCAAAGTAGTCAAGGTAATAATCAATCTCGATGAGGAATTTAGGGTCTCCAGGGTCGATTTTTGCCGCCTTGGTGATATGCCTGCCCTGGCCTTCTATTCCAAGACCCTGGATCCGGACCAGTTGCTGGTCAAACGGATCATGGATCTGGCAGGCTCAACTGCAGGGCTGCTGTTTACAATACTGCTCTTTCCATTCATCGCCCTGGCCATAAAGCTGGATTCTCCCGGCCCCATACTCTTTCAGCAGACACGCGTGGGCCTGAACGGACGGAAATTTGGAATTTACAAATTCAGGAGCATGTATACGAATGCAGAAGTCAGAAAGGGGGAACTCCTGGCCAAGAACATGCATCAAGGACCGATCTTCAAGCTGGAAAACGATCCAAGGATTACCAGGACGGGGCGATTTCTCAGGCGTACCAGCCTTGACGAATTACCGCAGTTCTGGAATGTTCTGAAGGGAGATATGTCGCTGGTAGGCACGCGGCCCCCGACACCTGACGAGGTGGAGCAGTATCAGGCCTGGCATTATCGGCGCATCAGCATTCGGCCAGGCATGACCGGTCTCTGGCAGGTGAGCGGAAGGAACAGGATTCAGGATTTTGATAACATAGTTGAGATGGACCTGAGATATATTTCACAATGGAGTATATGGCTTGATCTGAAGATCCTGCTGAAGACCTTCGGGGTTGCCTGGCAGCCGTTTGGGTAAATAAGGAGGGAGTATGCAGTAAGCAGGAGGCAGGAAGGAAAAAGCAGGAAGGAGTAAGGAGTAAGGAGTAAGCAGGAGGCAGGAGGCAGGAAGGAGTAAAGAGAAAGTAGTGAGGAGTAGGGAGTAAGCAGGAGGGAGGAAGGAGGAGTGGTATGTGTAGAATATGTTGTGATGAAGGTTTGATTATACAGGAGTGGATGTCGTGATGAAAGATGATGAAAAGAGACCCCGGCCTGCTGAAGAATCATATCACTATGAGGACGAGATCGATCTGGCAGATCTGGCAGGGGTCCTGTGGCGCCGCAGATGGTTTATGCTGGGGATCATAATTGTCTTTGTGTGTACTGCTGCGGCTTACTGTTTTATTACCACACCGCGCTATGAAATTTTCGCCCAGCTTCGCCCCGGGGTTACGGGGTTCGACAAAGATGGGGATCCTGTCCAGGAATGGACATCCAAGGATATAGAGTCATGGTTTGCTCAAGGGGGTTATTCAAAGGCATTATCCGGCCTTATGGGAGATAACGCCTCTGTTCCAGAGATAAAGGCGGTCTCTAACAGACAGGCCAGGGTAGTCACTGTCAGTCTGTACTGGCCTGACAGGGAGCAAGGCAGGCAGATTCTCGGCTCCGCCATAGATGCCCTGGCCTCAACCGCCGAATCCGCAGGCATTCAACAAAGACTGGCAGTCAGCCGCCGGCAGATTGAGCAGGCCATTCATAAAACAGAATCGGATCTGGAACATATTCCCATCGAGCACAGTCGTCTTGATGACCAGATCGCTCGGGAAAAAAATAAAATACAGGTCATCGATGAGGAATTAAAGTCCATAAAAAAAGATGAGGCCCAGACTCGGGAGGTGATCAAACGGAACAGGGCACAGATCGATACTATCAACCGGAATACCGCTGAGCTGATTGAGTTGCGTCAACAGATGGTAACCGGGGAGTCGGACAAATTCGCCCTTTTGATGTACTCAAACATCATTCAGCAGAACCTGACCTATGTAGCCGGCCTGGAGCAGAGAATCGCGGCTATGGAAAAGGAATTGAACAATTATCAGGTAAAGGAGGCAAAAAAATCCGATGAGATCCTCGACGCACAACTCAAGATCAAGGACCTGCAGACAAAAAGGCAAGAGGAGCTGTCCATAAAGGAGGCCGATCTCAAGAAAGAGCTGGATACGATAAAGGCAAAATTGCATGCCCTGTCGCCGGTGGAGATAGTGGAATCTCCCTTCAGCTCGCAGAGACCCGTGAAACCCGATAAGAAAAAGATCGTGATAGTCGCCTTTGCGCTGGGGTGCTTTATGGCCCTGGTTATGGCCTTTTTAAGGGAATTCTGGGTCAAAAATCGTGAACGAATTTCAATGGACCCAAAAGGGTCTTAACAGGGTTGTTTTGTAATGAGGGGCCGATGGCGCTGGATCCTGCTGTGTGCGTATATATTTCTAATCTATTCCACGCTCGGTCTGGTCAGACGCTGGTCTGAAATTCTGGACGAGCAGGGGCTGGCGCAGATTATAACCGGACCGGCAATTGCCCTCTTGCTTCTTTTACCGATCGGCTGGGGTTGGCAACAGGCCTCCTGGAAACAGCGCCTGGGACGCGTGGGGATAGGCATCCTTTTGTTAATAACCGCCCTGTGGGTGGATTTCCCTGAAGAACGTATTCATCTGGTAGAGTATGGCCTGCTTGGCCTGATGCTGGGCTGGGCCTTTCAGGGCAGCAGGCGGTGGCCGGACCTGTGGCCTCTGGCGGTGGCCCTGGCATGGATACTAGGATGGGGTGATGAACTCATACAGGCGGTGCTGCCGAACCGTGTTTATGATGTTCGGGATATAGTATTGAACGGGTTGGCCGGCATGGCCGGTCTGTACCTTTTTGAAACCCACTGCGAAAGAGAATGCAGCACGAACAAGGGGCATGAACAAAAAAAATAGTCTCAGGCGCACACAGAAACGCACAAAAAAATACCTGCTTCATCTCCTCCCCACCGCCTACTGCCTCCTGCTTACTCCCTACTCCCTACTCCCTCCTGCCTCCTCCCTACTCCCTACTCCCTACTCTTTAGCTTCCTCATACAGCCCTCCGCACGTACACTTTATGGATGTGGGAGAAGGTAGCGCCACATGGATCGAGGTTGGTGACGGCCGCCACATACTCGTGGATACAGGTAACGTCATAACCGGCGCCAGGTTGCTTACCATGCTGCAAAGGGCCGGCGTAGAGAGGTTGGAAGCCATTATAATAACCCACCCCCATCCGGACCACATGGGCGGAATCTTTCATCTCCTCCCTTCACTGAAGGTAGACCGTGTATTGGACAACGGGCAGGCCATAGCCGCCCTGCCCTCCTGTGATATCTATCGATGGTATGTTGAGGCAGTGAGAAGCCGGGCAAATTATGGAGTGCTGAGCAAAGGCGACCGGCTTCACTATGGTCCGGTGAATATCGAGGTCCTCTGGCCGCCTTCACCCACATCCAAAAACTGGAACGACAATGCCCTGGTCATTC
>CAZPDU010000282.1:0-7876 GCA_964585405.1 uncultured Thermodesulfobacteriaceae bacterium
CGTTTTGGGGTCAAACACAAGGAGCAGCTGAAAAGGCTCAAGCAGACTGTTGACTGCCTTACGCTGACTGCTACACCGATCCCAAGGACTCTTCAGCTCTCTCTTCTGGGGATACGGGATCTTTCAATAATCAATACACCTCCGAGGGAGCGCATACCTGTCAAGACATTCATGGCCGAATTTGATGACTCGCTGATAAAAGAGGCTATAGAACGGGAGGTCAGTCGCGGCGGCCAGGTATTTTTTGTCCATAACCGGATCAAGGGTCTATACAGGCTGGCGGAGCATGTACAACGCTTAACTCCTGATGCCAGGATAGAGGTCATACATGGACAAATGAATCCCACCGAACTTGAAGAGATCATGATACGCTTTGTAAGAGGTGACATTGACTGTCTTATGTGTACCACCATAATAGAATCCGGTATAGATATACCCTCAGCAAACACCACCATCATAAACCGCGCGGATAAGCTTGGGCTTGCGGATCTGTATCAGCTGAGGGGCAGGGTAGGAAGGGCCGACGAACAGGCTTATGCCTATCTTATCATTCCCCGGATTTCCCAGATCGGAAAGGAATCTATAAAAAGGCTTAAGGCCATTATGGAACTATCTGTGACCGGAGGCGGATTCCGCCTTGCGATGCAGGATCTTCAAATAAGAGGTGCCGGGAATATACTTGGAGTCTCCCAGTCAGGGAGTATCGCAGAAGTAGGATATGAACTCTATCTTGAATTGCTCCATAGAGCTATAGAAGAGTTCAAGGGGTTTCCGCAAAAGGACGAAATAGACCCGGAGGTAAACCTGGGCATACCTGCCTTTATCCCTGAAGATTATATCCCGGATGTGGAACAGCGTCTGATCCTATATCGTAGAATGGCACGACTGGAAGACAGCGAAAGGGACGCTGATTTTTCCCTGGAACTCACAGACCGCTTTGGCCCGATGCCGGAAGAAACGTCGTCTCTACTCAAGATAATGGGGATAAAACGCACATTGAGGCTGCTGAATGTTATTCGACTTGACAGGAGCTTTTCTAACAATAAAGAACGTATTGTCTTGAATTTCGGGCCTGAAGGTCCGCCTGATCATGCGGGACTCTTAGAGGCAGTACAAAAAAACCGTCAATGGAGCCTATTGCCGGATGGCAGACTGATTATTTCCCCTGAATTTATTGAAGGGGCTGGAGATAGCCTTGCAAGCATTAGACAGACCTTGCAAGTACTAGTAAAAATGGCTACAAAGGTATAATTTTGATATGATATTCTGTAACGGGGTCTATAATGATGATTTTACAAAAAATGTTTGCCCGTACCTTTTTGGTTGTAGCGGCCGTACTGGCATTTGAGATTTATCCTGCATATGGTGTCTTGGTCGACAGGATAGTCGCCACTGTAAACGGAGATGTAATAACACTTTCCGAACTCGAAGGCTGGGCCCAACCCTTTTTTCGGAAGTATATTAATCAGGAAATGAGCAAGGAGGAGATAGAGACTACGAGGCAGGAAATCCTTTCCCAGGTCCTGCCGGAGTTGATCGATGAACACCTTGCCAAGGAAGAGATCAAAAAACTGGGTATAAAAGTAGGTGAACGGGAAATCGAGAGGGCCCTGGATCAAATTTGTGAAGACAATCATATAACGAGAGAGCAGCTTTCAGAAAAACTTGCATACGAGGGCCATACACTCGAAAAATACAAGAAGGAGCTAAAACAACAAATTGAGAGGGCAGAGCTTATAAATGCACAGGTGAGTGCAAAGATAGTGATAACTGATGAACAGGTCAATGAATATCTAAAAGAGCATCCAATTAATAATAGCTCCAGCGGCCCACTCTATATTATAGAGCACATAGGTGCTGAATTTGAACAGAATAATCCTGAATCCAGAGAAAAAGCCAGGATAAGGATCGAAGAAGCCCACAATGCATTAAAGGAAGGAAAGGTTTTTGAAGAGGTGGCGAGTCAATATTCGGACTTTGCGTCGGGCAAAGACGGTGGTTACCTGGGTGCTTTTACCTTGAACGAGATGGCACTTTCTGTAAAGCAGGCTGTAATCGACCTTAAGCCCGGGGATTTTAGTGATATAATTGAAACTCAGATGGGCTGGCAGATCTTTGGTTTAAAGGAAATAGTACAAAGTGGACAAACTGATCTTAGTCCGGCTCAAATAAAAGAAGTAAGAAAAAAACTGTATCAAAGTCAAACAAATGCCCGGTTTGAAGAGTGGCTCAGTGAACTACGTTCAAAGTCAATTATCAACATACTTCTTTGATTTTCACTATAACATTTTGAACAAGAAGATATGCGTAAAGAATCTTTAGGAGAATACCTCAAGCGGGAGCGTGAATTACGCCAGATTTCTCTGGAGGAGGTTGCAGAGGGCACCAAAATTGCGATTTACAGGTTGAGGGCTATGGAGGCAGACTGCTGGGACAAGCTGCCTGCCGAAATCTTCGTAAAGGGCTTTATAAAAAGCTATGCTGAATTTATAGGTCTTGTTCCTGAAGACGTAATCCTTCGTTATCAGGAATATGCCGCCCAGGAAAGTCCTGATGAGCTAACTGAGCTCGCAAATAAGCCGTTATTCAATTATGTAAATAAAGTCTCTCTGTTCAATAGAGAACTAATTATTGCGGTATCAGGGTTTTTCCTCATTCTTTTATTAATGGTAATGGCAATTTGGTTTTTCTGGCCCTCAGATGAAAAACACCTAAAGGATCAAAATCTCGAGCCTTCCACGACTACTTCATCGAAAGAAATACCTGTTGGACCCAAATAAACAAATGCCAACAAAATTTAAAATTTATTTATAGATAGTTATTGTCAGTTTATATCTGTAAAATAAAGGAATAATATGCCCGTTATCTTCAAAAGTCCTGCATTCGTGCTCTCAGGCCAGGACTTGGGAGAGTCTGATCGGCTTATTACCTTTTACACAATGCTTAGAGGGAAAATGCACGGCATTGCCAAGGGGGCAAAAAGGAGTCAAAGGCGTTTTGTAAATGCACTTGAGCCATTCACTATGCTGGACTTGTCTCTAGCCCTACCTCGCACTACAGGTTTGAACAGAATTGACTGTACTGAAATCATTGATAATTTTCCAGCTATAAGACATAGAGTCGAATGCTTTATCATGGCCAGTCTATGCTGCGAACTGGTAAATCTCTGGACAAAGGAGAATGATACCCAGGAAGAAATTTTTAAACTCCTTAGATGGTATCTTAAATCTCTAAATGATGGTCTCCAGCCAAGAAAGACCACCCTATTTTTCAAGACTTTGCTTTTATCCATGGCAGGCTATGGCCCTGATTTTGATCAGTGCCTCTTATGTAAAAGGCCACCTATGAGCGATCATGTGATCTTTAAGATCCATGCAGGTGGATTCATTTGCAGCGAATGTTGGAAGTCTGTGGACAGAACCCATAAAATAAGTTTGGGGACACTAAAGTCCTTGAGACATATCCAAAATGGATTTGTTGATAACTTTCACAGACTTACCATGACGGATTCTGTATTTGAAGAGGCATGGTCCTTAATGAAAGATCTTCACTGTCACCATTTGGAGCGTGTACCAGCTTCTTATGAGGCCTTTAACGACCTGAAACTTTAAATTAGAAAATAGAAATTTGAGTAGTTAAAACAAAAAGGTTCAGAATATCCTAGATTATAATAGGGCGATATACTCATCAAAAATACAAAGGTATAGAGGCCAAGATTCTATTTTCTGATTTATACATTCAGTGAAGACCTATAAATGATTGAGGGGTTGATTTTTTTTGAATGAATGTACGCACAGGTCTTGAAATCTTTCTAGAAAACACGCCGTCATGGGTCAAGGGAAGAAAGCTCGGACTCCTTTGCAACCAGGCCTCGGTTGATTCAAGTTTAAGATACTCTAAAAATCTGATATTTTACATGTTTTCAGGCCAGCTGAAGTGCCTTTTTAGCCCTCAACACGGCCTTTATGCTGAAAAGCAGGATAATATGAAGGAGTCTCTGGATGATTTTGATCCGCTTCTTAATATCCCGATCCTCAGTCTTTATGGAAAAGATAGAGAGCCTTCTCCCGGTCAGTTGTCTAAAATTGATCTTCTTGTTGTTGACCTTCAGGACATCGGTTCCCGAGTATACACATTTATCTGGACCCTCTATCTGGCTATGAAAGCCAGCGCCAGAGCAGGTATAGGAGTCGTGATATTGGATCGTCCCAATCCTCTGGGAGGCGAGCTGATAGAAGGCAATCTTCTGGCCCGAGATTGCCAATCCTTTGTGGGATTTGCCCCTCTTCCAATGCGTCATGGTATGACTATTGGGGAAATCGCAAAGTTTTTCCGGGAGGAGCAGGACCTGGATCTTGAGTTACATATTGTTAAGATGCAGGGCTGGAGGCGAGAAATGGATTTTGCTGCAACGGGTCTACCATGGATATGGCCTTCACCAAATATGCCTACTTTTGACACTGCCAGAGTATATCCAGGTCAGGTCATCTGGGAAGGCACAAATGTCTCAGAGGGAAGGGGTACTACCAAGCCCTTTGAGATATTCGGTGCCCCCTTTTTTGATACTAAGGCCCTGAGAAAGCAAGTAGAAAGTTGGAAAATGCCTGGTTTTGTTTTGAGAGAGCAGTCTTTTGAGCCGACTTTTCACAAGTGGACAGGAAGGCTATGTGCAGGATTTCAAATCCACATAACACATAGACTTAAATATCGACCATATATTACGACCCTTGCCTTTTTGGCCGCAGTCAAAAGGATACATTCCAAAGATTTGGCATGGAAAGATCCTCCCTATGAATATGAGTTCACGCGTCTTCCAGCAGATCTTATTATGGGAGACAAAAGGGTGAGGAAGGCCGTCGATGCCGGAGCGAATCCAATGGATATCGAATCTATCTGGGCCAAGGATTTAAAAGATTTTGAGAAGGCCCGGCCGCCCTGGCTGTTATATCCTTAATTCAAATATATACGCTCTTTTGATTTTTATCTTTTATTGGCCTTTAGAGAACTCAGGGCACTTTTAGACGCAATTCAAATAAAAATATTCAGCCACAAAAGAAACAAAATTTATAACTGATACACTAAATATCATCTGGCATTGCTGACTATTTTAAGAATATTGGTGGTCAGCATAAAAAGTTTGTTTGTGCGCTTTCGGTCCCCCCTTTTATTCAAGATTTTCTTTTAAAAACCGATGTTATCTTTATGGATAAAGAGAATTTAATAGACAGTGCCGTCAAAGATGAGCAATTGGCAGAGGATCGACGGCAGTACCCGCGCGCAATATTTGCGTATCCAGTTGAATTTAAAATTTTTTGCGGAAATCCAGTAACTTTCGATGGATTCTTAGAAGATATTTCACGATCTGGTGCATGTTTAAAGTTTAAAGATAAATACGGGCGATTAAATTTCGATAAGGTCGAGGACTCACAACTTAGACTTTCACTAAGTATGCCGGAAGGAAACAATGTCATTATTTTGGCTCAAATTAAATGGTTCAAAAAAGTACTTAAAACCGTTTCTTATAAAATAGGGATTGAGTTTCAATATGTCGAAAATTGGCAGCTAGAGGTAATAGAAAATTTAATTGGAATGAAAAATAAAGACCACAACATGATGTGGAATCTTTGGAAACAGTACATTGAGTCATCTGAAAGAGATAGATGGACGAAATAAAAAATAAAATATGGGCCATAGGTGGAGGTAAAGGTGGCGTAGGAAAGAGTTTGTTTACACTTTTACTAGGGAATTCATTGGCTCAACTCGGCAATAAGGTGATATTGGTCGATGCAGATTTGGGCGGAAGCAACCTTCATACTTTTGCCGGTATACGATATCCCAAATATACTTTGGCGGATTTTATCGGCAGGAGAGTAGAATCAATGGATGAAGTGGTTGTGGATACCCCGATAAATAACCTGAAACTTATCTGTGGAGCAGATGATATTTTGGGTATAGCTAATCCCAAGTTTACTCAAAAAACCCGCCTTTTAAATCATTTAAAAAATCTTGATGCCGACTTTATCCTTCTTGATCTCGGCGCGGGAGTCTCCTTTACTACAATGGATTTTTTCCTGTATGCCCCAAACAAAATAGTCGTACTTACACCCCAGGCTACATCAATACAAAATGGTTACGGCTTTATTAAAGCAAGTCTTTACAGGAAGTTACATCGAATTTTTCGAGCGGATCCTAAGGCCCTTGAAATTGTCCAGAGATCAAGTATTCCGGTACAGGGCGAAACTATAGACTCGATAGCCAAAGTATACAATGCAATTAAACCCTTGGGAAAGGATTCTGCGGAAAATTTGATAAAATGTCTTAATGATATCAGTATAAAACTGGTTGTTAACATGGTAAGAAACCCGAAAGAGAGGGATGTGTCCCATATAGTAAAATCTGTAGCTAAAAATTACTTGAGTCTCGAGATAGAAGATTTTGGCGTAATACAGTATGACAAGATATTGGAAGCATCAGTTAATAACATGGCTGGATTTTTAACTAAAGGAAAAGACTGTGCTTCCCGTAATAATTTTTATGATATTGCCTATAATATCTTAAAGAGTTGTCGCAAACTGATTCCTGCCAGATCCTGGGTTCCAGATACTTCATCAGTTCAATAGCAAGGCCCTCCATTGCAGTTTGTCGTCCTGTAATCTTGGATCAAGATATAAGACCAAAATCATTCGAGATAAAACGAATTTAATGAGTAGTTGTTATAACTCAGACAAAAATCAGAAAATCTACTATAAGCGCACAATCAGGGCTGTCAGAAAACTTATAGGCAGATCCATACCGGCCGAACTGCTGATGGCGGTCCAGGGAAATGAAGACACATATTATTAAACGCCTCGAGAAAATTCGTAATCTTCCGACTCTTCCTGATGTGATCCATAAGCTGGCCGAAGAGATACGGGATCCTAAATCAGATGCAAGATGTGTGGCGGCCCTTATCGAAGACGACCCTTCAATGATGGCCAGAATATTGAAGGTGGTTAATTCTGCATTTTATGGCGGAATCGAGCCGATCAACTCTATACAGCAGGCAAGTGACAAGGATGGGGTTCAACGCTATCAACAACATTGCCCTGTCGACTTCCGTCTTTGCTACGTTCGATAAATCAGTGGAAGTCGGCCTTAACCGAAAAGAATTCTGGCGACACTGTGTTTGTACCGGTATTGCAGCCAATATTGTATATAATAGGGTCAAGCAGAACATTTCGAAATACTACACTGTGGATTTACTCCATCTTTTGGGTCTACTTCACGATATAGGCAAAATTATCTTTGAGCAGTTTTCCCACGATGAGTTCAGAATATCGCTTCGTGAAAGTGCGAAGCGCAAAATACCTCTGTTTCATGTTGAGCTGGAATACCTAGGTTCTGATCATGCCCAGGTGGGTGCATGGCTGGGAAAGAAATGGAAGCTCTCCGAGGAAGTGATTGAAGTGATCAGGTGGCACCATGAACCCGATAACGCAACAGAGCAATATCGTGATCTGGTCATGATCTGTCATATGGCCAACTATATTTGCAACGTCAAGAAGATAGGAAACAGCGGAGACGAGACAGCACCCGCATTTTTTCACAGCGTCTGGAAAAGGATGGGCCTTGAGGCTGCCGATATTCCGCCGATGATCGAGAAAGTGAAGGAAGAATCAGAGAAATCGGAAATACTGCTCACCTTTATCTAAAGAGAAAGACGCAGTGAATACAGAATCTGATCACTTTCGCAACCCACTTGGTATCTTGCCATAAAACCTAATTCGTTCCCAAAAGAAGAGACTGCGGGATCGCTAATTTGGCTCGATGTTCCGGGATTTATAGCTGAATTTATTCAAACAATTCAGGTGTTCTGCGGAGTCTCCTGATCACCCGT
>CAZPDU010000283.1:0-2231 GCA_964585405.1 uncultured Thermodesulfobacteriaceae bacterium
GCCACTCTGCATAATGAAGACGAAGTGCATAAAAAAGATGTCAGGCCTGGCGATAAGGTTCGTATAGTGCGGGCCGGAGACGTCATCCCGGAAGTACTGGAGCGGGTAAAACAACCTGGAAAAAGACGGGGTAAACCCTTTGATATGCCCGTCAGGTGTCCGGCGTGTGGATCAGCGGTGATCAAACAAGGGGCTTATTATGTCTGCCCGGCGGGCCTGTCGTGCCCTCCCCAGTTATCGGGACGGATCGTCCACTACGGTTCCAGGGAGGCGATGGGCATTACGGGCTTGGGGAAGAAGACCGCCGAGGCACTGGTGGAAAAGGGTCTGGTGAAAAATATTACGGATTTGTACGATCTCACAACTAAAGAGATCTTGATAATGGATGGTTTTGCCAAAAAATCTGCTGCTCAACTCTATAATGCCATCCATAAGACCAAGGCGCCTAACTTGGACTGGTTTTTATATGCCCTTGGTATAAGGCATGTAGGACGGGGTACAGCTCGAATACTGGCACAAGAATACGGCAGTCTCCGTTCTTTGGAAGAGGCCGGCAAGAAAGATCTGCAAGAAATTCCTGAAATAGCATCTGAAATCGCTCAGAGCGTGGTTTCCTTTTTCGACCAAGAAGAAAAACAAAAGGTCTTGGAACATCTGACAAAAGCGGGTGTTAAGCCCCAGGAAATCTCAGGTGCCAAGAGATCCTGGGCGCTCAAGGGGAAAACGTTTATTTTTACAGGAAAACTTAAAAATTATACCAGGCAGGAGGCCAAAAGAGCTGTGGAAGACCGAGGGGGGAGGGCTACTTCCAGTGTGAGCAAGGAGACAGACTATCTGATCGTGGGCGAAGATCCAGGGAGTAAGCTTGATGAGGCCAAGAGACACAAAATTAAAATTTTGAAAGAGAAGCGGTTCTCCATGTTATTGAAAGACGAGGCATGATTTAGTGCCTGCCATCAGTTCTTTGTTGATTGTATTGATTCTTTCCATACTTGTCACTCAGATGGCCACTGTGGCTCTTACTCATACGGTTTGTCTCGACAGATTGTGCAGTACCAGGCCCGTTCGGCCTTTGCCGTTGTAAGATTTACGCCTAATGAATCGAAAAGCTTGTTTAACTATCCTGTGAGAATAAAGATACTTCTAATTTTAATGCTTCCGGGCAATGTTGGCATTGTGACCGCCATCGTTTATCTAATCTTGAGTTTTATCCGAACCAATTCAGAGGTTTTTTACGCTTCGGATAGTTTTGCTGGCGACAGTGTTGATAGACCTGGGGTTTTGCGTATTAGTTAATTTAAAGACGAGCAAGTAAAAATAGCAAGTAGCTGAGATAGGACGACCCTAATGGCGAAAGATGTCTCTTGTTATATAGGCACATCAGGCTGGCATTATGAACATTGGAAAGGACCTTTTTATCCAAAGGATTTTTCTGAAAAAGAATTTCTGTCATTTTATTCAAATCATTTTAACAGCGTCGAAATTAATAACTCTTTCTACAAACTTCCTGACAAAAATACCCTGAGACGATGGAGACAGACAGTTAGAGATGATTTTATATTCGCGGTAAAGGCAAGCCGTTACATAACTCATATGAAAAACTTAAAGGAACCTCAAAAAAGCCTCTCTAATTTTTTAAGCACCGTCCGTAATTTGAGAGATAGACTAGGTCCCATTCTGTTTCAACTGCCCCCGAATTGGCACGTGAATACAAAAAGGTTAGAGGCTTTTCTGGCGGCTTTACCTGATGGACAATGTTATGCATTTGAATTTCGCGACAAGACTTGGTTTAATCAAGATGTTTACAATTTATTGTCAGAATATAATGCTGCATTTTGTATCTATGATTTAAAAGGAAAAAGATCGCCCCAAACAATCACTGCCGACTTTGTTTATATTAGACTTCACGGTCCCAGTGATGTTGCATATCAGGGGAGCTATTCAAAATGGCAACTGAACAGGTGGGCTAAAGAGTTTCGAGCATGGATGAATAAAGGCAAGGACGTCTATTGTTTTTTTGATAACGACCAGAGAGGTTTTGCTGCAAAAAACGCTTTGACCTTGCAGCATATTATTTATTCAAAGACAGTTCTATAATTGAACAATGATTATGTGTATTGACTTATAATCCCAAAATTTTTATATATCTGACTTAAATGTTCTCCTGGGGGATCGTCCAACGGCAGGACTGCAGGCTCTGAATCTGCCTATCTAGGTTCGAATCCTAGTCC
>CAZPDU010000284.1:0-10440 GCA_964585405.1 uncultured Thermodesulfobacteriaceae bacterium
AAGCAAGGATCTTGTGAGCATGGGAATTCTCAAATTAAGATAGGGAAAGATAAAGAGCTCGTCCCAGAAGACATGTCCTCTGTATGCCTCTCCGTGCCAGCCCCGGGCAGGTACACCGATATCCAGATCGATGGAATTTCTGGAAACAGTCTGGAGTATATGGAAAACGTGCAATCTCAGAATCATCTGATCACGGTTACTGTCCGGAACTTGAATGTCGCATCTGTTCCAAAGGTGCGCCCATTGAAGAATGTGGCTGTGAAGCAGTTCGTCAAAATTGCCGGCATGTCTGGCGGCCTCCATTGACTCCAATCCAGGCTCGGCGGCAGCCAAGTCTCTGGAGGTATAAAAAGAAACGATCTTTTCGATCTTTACGGGCTTATCCTGTACCCCTTCCACAAAACACTCCTGTGCAATATAACCGGGTTCTTCGATAAGCTCTCTTTCGACTTCTATCCTTTTACCTTCTGCATAAAATCTCGTCCTGGCCGCCTCGGCAACACGAAGGGGAAAATAACTGGTCTTCACCAGGAGATAGATGATGTCTTCATTCTCCGCCCCGCTCCTGATGGGTTCAAGATGCTTGCTGTTAAGCTGTTTATAGCGTTCAACCCCCGCATTGATGACGGTCCCGTCCAGGGCGGAATGGATCTGAAGGCGTCCCGACCAGTTTTTGGGTGTGACTGTAACTTCAAGACCGGCCATATGCATGTCTGCCATATGGATAAAACGACGTTCGACTAATGTTGTCTCACGATCCTGTTTATCCCTGAATCTCACTGTTCTGGAGAGGATTCCCTCTTTCATATTGAGTTCCTGTTGATAGGACAAAATCTCAACAGACATCAGATTGAGCCAATCGCCTCCTTCAGGTCGGAACTTCGTCAGCAGCCAGTTAGGCATGTTCACCAGGTCTTCATTCTCTACCACACGGCCTGCTATGTCTGTTTTCAGCCGATTATAACCACCAGCGCGATATGTACCGGGGTAATGAGTCTGGTCCGCCTCGGATTCCGATGCCGCTCCACGGGTAGCGAAATAACCGTTTCCAAGTGTACAGAGCGCCTCCCTCAGGCCTTCTTGGGATGGTTCAAATCCTTCATAGCCAAGTGTCCAGTTATTCACGCCGACCTCCTGCAAAAAGTGATCAGTTTAAGCAGAAATTCACGGACTTCATCAGGGTGCTTCAAGCTGTAATCAGCCGCCGTCTCATAGGTCTTATCCCGGACCACAATCCCGATCCCCCATCCGCCGAGTTCTCTGAATGCATCTTCGTCGGTCACATCGTCCCCGATGTAAAAAGGCAGAACACCTTCTTCATCCAGGTTTAATGTGCTGAGCAGGGAGAGCAGGGCCTTCCCCTTATGCCAGTCTATATCAGGCTGGAGCTCAAATATCTTTTTACCGTAAGACTTTCTGAGACCCGAATGCCTCGCCGCGACTTCGTCAACAACCTTTTCAATCGTTTCCACCAGCTCTGCATCCGCACGACGGTAATGTATGGCTATGGCAAACCTTTTCCGCTCTACGAAAACGCCCTGAATCGAAACGAGTTCTTGAGAAAGCTCCTTTTCCGCCCGGTCAAGCACGGGGAAAAATTCCATTCCGATCTGATTTTCGCAGTCCCGCCCGTCCGGTCCGGCAATATCAAAACCATGGCTTCCGGCATAGACGATGGAGTCAATTTTTACTTTTTCCATGACATCCCTGAGATCGCGGCCGCTGATGATCCCAATCGGGCAATGACGGGAAAGCTCGATCACCACGGCACGCATATCTTCATGCATGACCGCCTGGTCAGGATTTTCAACAATAGGGGTAAGGGTACCGTCATAGTCGAGAAAGACCGCCATGCGTTTTCCTTCGGCCTGACGGAAAATCCTTTCAAATTCGTCCAGAGCGGAGGGAAGCGGTTCGGGAGTTTCAAAATCACCTGTGATACAAACTTCAGACAGGTCTTCAACTGCTACATCGGCTCCATTGGCCAGAAGAGATTTCCTGTCGCCGGTTCGCGCGATTCCGATCACAAGCCCGAAGTTCCCTGCCCGACCGGCCTGGACCCCAGAAATGGCGTCTTCAATTACCACAGTCCGCTCCGGTTTCACCTTTAATTGCCGGGCCGCCTCGATAAAAATATCCGGGGCAGGCTTACCCTGAATGTTCATGATCTCGGAATCGACCCCATCCACCCTTACGTCAAAAAGATTTGATAGTTTCACGGCATCCAGGATCATGGCACAGCTTTTACTGGACGAAATGATGGCCGTCTTCAGCCCGTGCCTTTTTACGCTGTGGATAAAATCTACGGTTGACTCGTATATCTCCGCACCCTGCTCTCGAACCTGCTTCAGAAAATCTGTATTTTTCTTATTCCCCAGGCCATGAATGGTTTCCGCTTCCGGCAGATCATTCGATTTTCCCTCGGGCAATTTGATCCCCCGTGACTCGAGGAAACTCCTTACCCCATCGAGACGGGGCTTTCCATCCACATAGATACGGTAATCATCGCCTCTATCAAAAGGCTGAAACGCGATCTCTTTGCCAACGGCATACCGGGAGAGAAAATCATCAAACGCCCTTTTCCATGCCGCTGCGTGAACGGACGCCGTATTCGTAACCACGCCATCAAGATCAAAAATAACAGCGTCAAAATCGGTTGCCGGTACAGAATAGGCTGTTTCTCCGTGAACCATTTTCACCTCCGGAACATTATAAATCGGTATTTCCTGTTTCTCTTTTCTCTTTTACCGTTCCGCCCTCAGCCGGTGTCAAATCATCTTCGATAACACTGACAACATTGGGAAATACTTTGGTCAACCCATCTATTGTGCCGTGTAACCGCCATCGATAACCAGCTCGCTCCCAGTTACGAATTTGGACTCAGCAGAGGCCAGATACAGAGCCCCGTAAGCAATATCCATAGGGTCACCCACATGACCGATCGGGTGCAGGTTATCCAGCTTCCTGCGAAATTCTTCTAAGCCTTCCGGAGACTTCCTGCCCAGGTCCTCCACCAGAGGTGTCCATATGTAACCAGGATGAATGGAATTCACCCTGATTCTATCCGCGGCATAGAGCAAAGCATCCGTCTTACTCATCAGGCGCACGGCCCCTTTTGAGGCATGGTAAGCAGGAAGATCCGGTGCGCCGATAATTCCATAGATGGATGAGAGATTAATAATGCTTCCACCTTTTCCCTGCTTCATGTAAGGAATAACATGTTTGGTACACAGGAAAACACCATTCAGATTGATATCGATCAGCCGCTGCCATTCTTCCAGCTCTATCTCATGGGTCGGTTTGTTGGGGCCTGATATCCCTGCGTTGTTAACAAGGACCTGGATGCCGCCAAATGTATTGTTGACCTGAGACATGACCTCTCTAACCTGCTTTTCCTGACTCGTATCGAGATGAAAGAATTCCGCCTTCCCTCCCCTGTCTTTTATCTCGCTGACCAGCTTCCGGCCTTCATCATCCAGGATATCCGTGACCACTGTCTTTGCTCCATGCTCGGCGAAGAGTTCAGAAACGGCCTTGCCGATTCCTCGAGCACCACCGGTAACTATTGCCACACAGCCTTCCAGTCTCTTCATGCAGTCCTCCTTTTCCTGATTACAGATCTATTCGTTCATAAATGTTGAAATGCCCTGTATTGGTTTATTTGAGTTCCAAGGCAGACAAATGACCATGCCGATGATTAAAAGCTATAGCACCTATTCAATGCCAGTATTGAGGAATAAAGATGTCTTTTTAGACTACTCCTTTTTGTAAACTAACTATTTCCTTAGCAAAAGCAACCCTCAGATGACAGGACAAACCGCCTGATTCGACCATTAAAAATACTTATCGGGGCTCATCTTCCCAGACCATATTTTGTTGAAATCTCAATCCTGAGTAATGACTAAAATTTATTTTTTGCCAAGAAATACCGATATAAAAAGCAGGAAATGCCGGACACATATTCCCGGCACGCAGAAATTATTGAGTCATTCATTAACTTATTATGGGAAAATTCTTCTCCTGGATACCACTATGGCAGATCGCCAGACTTGCGGCCTTTTTGCTCCTTGCTGTCATACTGTTTAAGCCCATCACAGAACTGTTGGCCATTAAAAGCATGGTAGTCTTTTACTGCAAGGACCAGGCAACACTTGAGTGGGACCCTCCATCTTCAGGGATCGCAGATCATTACATCATTGAAGTCACCACTGTGAAGGCCATGGACGGATCGAACAGTTCAGTCTCATGGGTCAATTATTACGAATCAAACACAACCAGTCTCAAGATAGCCCTACAGGATGGTTACAATTATTCCTTCAGGGTCAAGGCAGTTGCCCCGACAGGTCAGGAGTCCACATATTCTGAAGAACAGCTCACCGTAATATGCGACTGCAGCGCCCCATCCATAAAGGTGGAACCATTTGGAACGGACGGTAGTATAAGGCAGGAGGTCCTGCATCTCACCGGCTCATTTTCCGATAAAAACATAGCATCCATCAAAGTAAACGGGAATACCGCCGACATGGACTTTGGAACCTATACCTGGCAGATTGACATACCCCTTTCAGAAGGCAGCAACAGTATTAACATAAAGGCCACAGACTATGCCGGCAATGAATACAACCATGAATTCTCTGTGGAACAGCAGCCTATAGTCATTGCCAGCAATCCTCCTGGAGCTGAGTTATATCTGATGGGCACCACTGCCTATTCTGGGATATTTCTTATTAATTTGCCGCTCAAGATATATCAGGTTATAGACCCTTCACTCCAAATTCCCATTTCGCTGAGGATGAATAAAATGATGGGAATAAACCGTTTGATCTCTTTCCCTGAAGACCAGAATGAGATAACGCTTTCCATGTTACCCTTGATACAACCGAACGGGTTCATGGTTCAACAGCTACCGCATATAGACACCTCCCTGACTCTTGGCCAAATCATTCATCCCTTTTTACTGGATTACGACTATGACAATTCGCCTAAAATTTTGGCAGGCACGGCATCCGGCAGCCTGCTTCTGCTTGATTACCAGACAAATGGAGAGAATGAGGAATGGAGCGCCTCGAAGTTTGATCTCAGAACCCGGGACGGATCTCTTTTCAGTGAGCCCAATCCATACATCCCCTTTATAATAGATTATGATAATGACTTCCAGTATGAACTTGCCCTGGCGAATATGGATTCCCCTGATATTCATATCTTTGAATTCAACAGCGGTTTATGGACACAGGAACAGTCTGTTGATCTGACGGAAAGCCGATATTCAGGACGATATTTCGGTTTTACAGACTGGAATGCTGATCACAAAAAGGATCTGATTTTCTCAGATGACGACAACAATATCATTGTATCATTAAACCAGGGAGAAGACGGGTCACCCATTTACGATCAGCATACCGTTGCGCTCAGACTTGAAGGCAGAATGCCTGAAGCGGCATGTATTCTCTTTGACTGGAATGGTGATGATATGCCGGATGTAATAAGTCAAACGTGTCAGGGTGATCTGGCTGTCTGGATCAACAGCGGCAACTGGAATGCGCCGTTGTTTGAAACACCTCACAATGTGTTCTCTCCAAGCACTATCGGTGTCTCACGGGTGGCACCCGCAGTAACGGACTGGAATAAAGATGGAATAACTGATCTGGTACTAGGTACCGACAGTGGGCAGCTTTTCCTGCTGCTCGGTAAAATCTAGGTTGAGCGGTTCAGGGTTCAGTGGTCATAAGTTCACTGGTTATAAGATAGTGATGTATATCATTGAAATTTGAACCAATCACTTTCGGTAAAAAGGGGTAAGGCATGGGTAAAAGGCAAATTAGAAAAAAATACCTTATAAATAATCGGTTCCAGATAAACATGGCCATTCGTCTCTTTGTGTGTCTTCTGCTGGTTGCTGTAGCATCCGGCTGGGCGGTCTATTATGCGGTATGGCAGGCAGTCATCGTCGAATTGCACGGGGTCCAGCTGGCAAGATTGTATCATGTTATCGGAGAACGAATATTATTTTATGGACTCGGGGCCATAACAGCATTGAGTGTGCTGAGTATATTTTTTTCTCACAAGATCGCCGGACCGATTTACAAGATGAAAACAACCGTAGATAAATTCCTTGAAACCGGAACCGGCCCTGAGACCATTCACCTGCGCAAGGGAGATGCCTTTAAAGACCTCTCTGATTCTCTGAACAGACTTTTTGCAAAAATTCCGAAATGTCTCTGAAAATATATAGAAGCACGATCTCCGATCGTTTTTTTTGAGGGTATTGATTGCTAAAGCGTGGGGAAAAGTGGTTCCTGGACGTCCATCAAATTCATTTGACGAATGAGGTAACATAAAATATAATGTAGTCACATTATACAAGAGTTTTGAGGATTGACATCATGGAAACAATCGGCATAAGGGAATTAAAGGAAAACCTGAGCCGTTATATGAAAAGGGTGAAAACCGGGGAGAGAATCATTGTTACAGATCGGAAAAAAGAGATAGCCATTATAATACCACTCGCGAAACAAGCCGGAGAAGAAGAGAAGATATATCAATTGATCCAGCGTGGAGTGGCCTGCTGGGCCGGGGGTAAGCCAAAGGGTATGCCGGTCCGGATTGTTTCAAGGGGTAAGAGCGTATCAAGCGCTGTTATTGAAGACAGACGGTAGAATGGTCGTATATCTTGATACTAGCAGCCTGGTGAAATTGTATGTGGAGGAAAATGAATCGTCGCAAGTTGATGCCCTGGTCGAATCTTCAGAATTTACAGCCACCTCACTCGTTGCCTATGCCGAAGCAAGGGCGGCATTCGCTCGCAGATTTCGAGAAAAGGCATTCACACAGGACGAACACGACCGCATAAAGAAGTTTTTTGATAAAGATTGGAGCAGTTATCTCGTCTTGAGTGTCACAGAAATTATGATCAGACTGGCAGGTGACCTGGCAGAAAAACATGCTTTAAGGGGTTTTGATTCAATTCATTTAGCCTCAGCCTTAATTCTACGTCAGGAGTTGTCCTCCCCCATAGTTTTCTCATGTTTTGACGATAGACTTCAGAAGGCATCCAAACGTGAAAATTTACAGGGGTAGGTCTACCACTCAGGATTTTGATATGCCCCTTGTTCGGCGCTCAACATCTTCCAACCTTTGCCACCTATCCCTGCCTGACTGTGAATCGTGAACCTTGAAATCTTGAATTTGAGTAGTTGCCAAAATTTATTTGTTTGCTATAAAATGTCGACAAAAAAGACATTAGCGGACATATGTTCTATTGAGCGGTCTATTATTTGGTATAGCAGGCCTTCATCTTCGAATTGCATGAGGTTCAGCTGGCAAGATTATATCATGTCATAGGAGAGAGAATATTATTTTATGGACTCGGGGTCATCATGGCATTGAGTGTGCTCAGCATATTTTTTTCTCACAAGATCGCCGGACCGGTTTACAGGATGAAAAAGACCTCTCTGGTTCTCTGAACAGCCTTTTTTAAAAAATTCTGCTGTTCCCGTGAAAGGGCATATAAGCCTAATCTCCGATTAATAGGATTCTCCGCTTCCGGTAAGTATTGACAAATTTCAGGCAGCAAAACCGACGTCTCCCAACTCACGGCCTTCAGCCTCGCAAGCCATCAAGCAAAGGCAAAAAGTGGCATCCTTGGCGTCCCTTCGCACCTTCGCGTTTCAAGCAACCATCTGCAACTCAACCGCCCGCTGTGCTCAAGCTGCAAAGCACCCTAAGAAAAACATTGTAACCGCCGGCATTGCGTTTTCTCCCTCTCTCCCGGGAAGGGAGAAGGACCCAAAAGATCCTGTTAGTCCTGTCTAATAATAAAGCTGAAAAAAAGGAATCTGTATGTTTATTCAGAAAAAGGCATCCTATAGATAGTTGATTTAGTCGTCGACTTAGTTTAAAATTGTCATGGCTGAGATAGATTTATGTGGAGGATAATGAGAATGCCAACCATCAACATACATGAAGCCAAAACACAATTTTCACGTCTGTTGCTCAGAGTCAGCAGTGGCGAGGAAATCATCATTGCAAAATCAGGTAAGCCTATTGCAAAACTTGTCCCTATCAAACGACAACCCCATAAACGTATCGCTGGTATTGATGCAGGTAACGCATGGATTGCTGAAGATTTTGACGCGCCTCTGCCAAAAGACTTAAGAACTTACTTTGAATAGATAAAAAATGGCACAACAAGGATACCTGCTTGATACGCATTGCTGGTTGTGGTGGCATATTGACCCGGACAAACTGGGGCAACAGGCCTTTCAACTGATAGAAGACGGAAACAATGAAATCTTCTTTTCAGTGGTCAGTGCCTGGGAGATTACAATCAAACATGCTCTCAAAAGGATAAAGCTGCCTTTTCCTCCTGACAGTTATATTCCCAAACGCCTGGAAAAAAGCTACATGGAAGTTTTACCGATTCATCTTGAACATGCATTGCGGGTCGGACAATTACCACTTTTCCACAACGATCCTTTTGACCGTCTGCTCATTGCCCAGGCATATACAGAACATTTGACAGTTATTACAAAGGATGCACTGTTTAAGCAGTATAAAATTGAGACGGCATGGTAAAGAGGCATGAGGGAAGCCAGACAAAAGCCAGGTACAGATTACCCCCATTAATATGATCCCGTACGTTCGCAGGAACAAAAATATAACCCTTCGCGTCCTTGGCGCCTTCGTGGTTCAAAATATCTGTAACCCAACCGCCCGCTGCGCTCAAGACGCAAAGTACGCCAGGAAAAACATTGTGACCGCCGGGTAGCGGCGCCACAATTAGCTTGTACCCCTCAATGAAAGACATCGAAGAAATCGGAAGAAATATCGTACATTGCGCCATTAAAGTTCATAAGGCCTTGGGGCCTGGACTTCTTGAATCCGTATATTAGAAATGCCTGGCCTATGAACTGGAAAAAGCGGGCCTGAAGGTGAAATGCGAGTAAACTCTGCCGGTACAATATGAAAGAATCAAAATCGACGTCGGCTTTCGGGCTGACATGATTGTTGATGATGCTGTAATTATCGAAAACAAGACTGTTGATAAAATAGCTCCAATACATGAAGCCCAGCTCTTAACTTATCTTAAACTGACCAATTTTAATCTCGGCTTCCTTCTGAACTGGAATGTACAATTGATGAAGGACGGCATAAAACGAATGGTCAACAGTCTGGAGGAGTGATTTACCAGGGCATTGCGTTTTTCATGATCATTCACCTGATCATGAAAAAAATATAACCCTTCGCGTCCTTGGCGCCTTCGCGGTTCAAAAAAAACACCAACCGCCCGCTGCGCTCAAGACGCAAAGTACGCCAGGAAAAACATGTAAATTAGAGCATTGAATTTTCTCCCTTTCTTCAGGAAAGGAAGAAAAAAATCCTGTCAATCCTGTCTGGCAAAAAGAATTGCAAATATGCAAAACCATCTGGACAGGGAAGACAGAGGTCACCCCAGTTGAATTTCTCTGGGGGTACCCTATTCAACTGGATAAAGAGATCAGAAGCCGTAGATATCGCACTATTCAGTGGGGGGTTGGTGAAGCATCGTGATGAAAGTTGATAATCCGATGATTTCAAGGTGTTTATAACTTCTCAATTTGAGCAAATGCTTGTCACCGGTTACGACGAAATCCGCGGCGGCCTTTAAAGCGCATTCTAAAATACGATTATCCGGGTCATCTGATATCACCTGTAGCCATGGTGTGATCTTGAAAACGGTTGCCAGATTGCTGATGGACGTAATCAACTGCGCAATTTTCTGCTTTTCCCAGCCGAACTTCCCGTCCAATTTCCGGGCCAATTCGGTAAGGATTGCAACAGAGGTACAAAGCTCGAAATCGCCATCGATGGCGTGAATGTAAGCTTTTTCAGCATTCCCGCCGGGTATGACAAAGGCGGAGATGTAGATGTTGGTGTCAAAGACGACTTTCAAAATCAGCGTCTTTCGAAGACAAGTTTTTCAACATCAGATTCGGTAAATATTCCCTTTTGTTGAGCCAAAGCAGTGCCATATGTTTGAAGTTCTCGAAACTCCTCTTTCAGGTTCTGCTTCTTGTAAGCCAGAAACATTTCTCTGAAAAGCACGCTCCTGTTTTTTGCCAGCCTCCTGGCCAGCTTATCATATTCTTCCGCCATGTCCTGAGGCATGGAGATTGTCACGGCTGCACGCGTTTTTTTCTTTTCCATGGGATTACCTCCAAGAGAGTATGACAAAATCATACAGATATTAAGGCGATGGGTCAAGAGAAATTCAGTGAAATCTTCCAGGGAGAACTTTGCCGGATTTATTTTAAAAAAGTAAAAGACTTATATATCAGACAGGATTAACAGGATAAGACAAAGATATCATTTTATTTGCCTTTCCGAAAGAAAGGCAAAAAGTAGCATCCTTGGCGGTTCAAGCAACCATCTGCAACCCAACCGCCCGCTTCGCTCAAGACG
>CAZPDU010000285.1:0-26472 GCA_964585405.1 uncultured Thermodesulfobacteriaceae bacterium
TGCGCCAGAGTGCCTGTTAACAGCAGTTTTCTCCTGCGGCTGGCGGAACAGGCGAGGCGGGACACGCTTTTTTAAAATGATCTGAAGATCACCAAGTGACCCTGAGGCAAATCCCGCCTCGCTGGATGCGAGATAATAGGTCCATTTTCGCTGAAATTTTCTGTCAAACCCCATGCGAAAGAGTATATCGCTCTTTTCCATGAATTTACTGCGCCACCGCCTGATGGTCTCGACGTAATGAGGTGAGATATCATCGATCCCGATGATTTCAAGTGCCGGGTGCTTTGTCAGGATACGTCTGATCGCCTTCAGTGAGGGAATATGTCCGCCCGGAAAGACGTGTTTCCTCGTCCAGTCGACTGTTTTTCTGTAAGCATCATAACGGTCGTCGGGTATGGTGATTGTCTGAAGGACTATGTATCCCCCCTCCTTGAGCAATCGATCACAGCATGCGAAAAATGTTTCCAGATGACGGTAGCCGACGGCCTCCAGCATTTCGATGGAGATAATCCTGTCGAACATACCCGTCATCTCGCGGTAATCCCGGAGAAGAATGGTAATGCGTTCATCCAAGCCTTTTTCGCGCGCCAGGCTGCGCGCATAGTCGTACTGCTCACGGGAGAGAGTTATCCCCGTGACACGACATTCTCTCTGCATGACCGCTTCGACGGCAAAGCTTCCCCATCCGCAGCCGATTTCAAGAACGTGGTCGTCCTTTCCGACTGCTGCCTTTTGGATAATTGAGTTCAGCTTGTTTTTCTGCGCTTCCTTAAGCGTTTCATCCGGGCTGCGAAAGAGGGCACAGGAGTACGTCATTGTTGAATCGAGAAAGGTGTTGAAAAAGGCGTTACCGAGATCGTAGTGTCGTTCGATGTTGCGTTTGGCACCAGTAAGGGTGTTTTCCCGGGCGATGTCCAAGATCCTGTTTCGAAGTCTGGAGTAAACGGTGGTGGTAAAATTCCCGTCCGCCATGATATCCCTGTTTTCAAAGAGAACTTTCACCACGTCTGAAGGGTCGGGACTGTCCCACTTGCCATCCATGAATGATTCGCCGAGGCCGATATCACCCCCCATCATGACCCTTGGAAAAAAGCTGTAGTCATTGATATTCATTTCGGCTCCGGTGGAGGACTCCTTATTGCCGAAGGTTTCTCTCCTTCCGTCAGGGAGTGTGATGATGAGATATCCCTGTCGGATCGCTTTCAGGAGTCTGAAGATGTAGTTCATGGACTTCTTCTGGAAAAAGGTGAGCGGGATTCGTCGTATCGTCATCGCACTGATCGGGATCGGTTTTTTATGGTAGGAGAGCTTTCGCAGGAAATAAAGTTTCGCGGCTTCCCAGTAGATTCGCGGGACGCTGAGGTGGGGGATGAAGGGGTGTCTTGCGAGAGTTTTCAGATGGCTGGATGCCGTCAGGGGGAGCGGATCACCCCGGAGCTCCGCATAAAAGACAAGTTCGTTATCGCGGTGCAGATTTAGGCGTATGTTCAACTCTTTTCGAATGTCGGAAAAGATAAATTCGTAGATCCCCGATATGTCGTTGAAGGGAGAAACATGAAATTCCTTCGGAGTGGTGAATCGAACTGGAAACGTATAATCGTCTTTATCGATTTTGTCGGGGAGATAGACGTGACGTTCGCCAAAGGTATTGTTGACCTCGGCAACGATGCACACCAGATTCGCGTCTTCGCTGAAGCAGTAGTAAAAACTGACGGGATTGAAGACATAATTGAAATAGCGGGCCGAGGTGATGAGAATTATGGACGAGACCCGTTCAGCGCAGCCGCCGCCTTTGAGAAAACGGAAGAGCTTCTCCCTTATAGAGCCGGGCCCGTTATCGAGATAGTCCCGGTCATGGATTGATACAGGGCGAAAACGGTTATATCCGAAAAGGGGCAATCTGCTGTCAAGCGTTTTCAGTTCATCAAGATCGATGGCGTAGACATAGAGAGGATACTGGAAACGATGTTCGACCGGTTTCAGTCTCATGTGTCGTACGTATCCTGTAAAGATTCGCGATTTCAAAGTTGTATACCAAATTTTTCCGCCACCCGGACAGCCGATCTCACGGCGTCCTCGTGAAAACCATAGCCGAAGTAACTGCCGCAGAAGAAGGTATGTCGCTTTCCATTAAGAGTCGGCAGTTCTTTCTGCTTTTTGAGGGCCTCGAAGGTATAGGTGGGATGGGTGTATAAAAATTCCCGGATAACATGTTCGCTCGGAATCGGTCGCACTGGATTCAGTGTGACGCAGTATATCTTTTCTGTTTTCAGATTCTGCAGTCGATTCATGTCATAGGTGACGGTAACGGGTGATTCAGACTGGATATCTCGATCCCGCAGGTAGTTCCATGAGGCCCATGCGCGTCTGTTCGGGGGAAGCAGAGAAATGTCGGTGTGAAGGACCGTATGGTTTTCCGTATAGGTCCACGGCGAGAGTAGTCTTGTTTCCTCATCCGATGGATCTGAAAGGAGAGCGTAAGCCTCGTCGGCGTGGGCGGCAACGACAGCACGGTCGAATTGATTTTCGGTTCCATTCTGAAGTGTTATTAAGACGCCAGCGTCGGTTCTCCGTATCGCCTTCACTTTGTGATCAGCATGTATCTCTCCTTTGAAACCGTCGAGAAACGCCCTGACATAGGAGTGGCTTCCGCCATCGACGAAGTACCACTGCGGTTGGTGCGTCACGCTGAGAAGGCCGTGATTTTCAAAAAAACGGAAGAAACTCTCCGCGGGAAAGTCCATCATTTTGGCATCAGGTGTCGACCAGATCGCAGCTGCCATCGGAATGAGGTATTCCTCAATGACCGAGCGGCCGAATCTCTCCTTTTTCAGATAGTCGCCGAGTGTGACATCAGCGAGTTTTCCTTCCCGCAGCTTTTTTGTTGTTTTTGTGTTGAGATGGATAATTCCCAGAAGAAGACGCCAGAAAGAGGGCCGTGAGAGATTGCCGCGCTGGGCAAAGATGGTATTGAAATTTCTGCTTGCATACTGAAGTCCTGTCTGGCGCGAGAAATAACTGAAGGACATATCAGTCTTTCTGATCGGTACTTTCAACTGAGAGAGTAGTGTGATAAAGAGCGGGTAAGTTCGATCGTTCAGCACAATGAACCCTGTATCGATGGGTGTTCCCGCATCGGGGCCCTCCTCAATGATAATGGTATGAGTATGTCCGCCGATATAGTTGTTTTTCTCAAAGAGCGTGACAGTGTGTTTACGCTGGAGTAAATATGACGCAGTGATTCCCGCTACACCTCCCCCGATAACTGCAATATTCAGTCTTGATTCATTTTCCATCTCTGTCTTCCTTCAAGGGTAATCAATATGTAAAAATCAAAAGACCTTTACTGCTTTATTACCTTATTATAATGAAGTTGGAGATTAAATGAATATTTACGAGTGGCTGAAAAGGAGATTGTTCATAAACAATGACAACAGTGCTCTTTTCGGTCGTTTCGTCCAAACATTGAAAGACAATGGATTCCATCGATTCACAAACATTGCGATGTAAAGCAAAACATTTAGATATAATATAAGATATTCGCTAAAAGGCTGCAATTATTTACTCTTCGAGAATTGCGACGACCCGAGCGGGTCCTGCAATGCCTACCTCGATCTTGAGGGGGAAACAAGCCACCTTGAATTCAAAGAACGGCAAAAGCCCCAGATTGACGAGCCATTCTGTGTATTCCCAATACCTCTTACCATTATTGTTATTCACTAATTTTTTTGTAGACCTAGAGAAAATTGAAGGTCAAATAAAAAGTGATGCCGAGCAGAGAGGAAAAAATAGATTATCTTTGGTGGTGAGGTGCGTGGTATTAACAGTAAAGGCAAAGGCTCCAAAAAATCTGTGAGTATGGTGAATCACGAAGATAAGGGCACTCTATTATCTGACAAGATATAATGCTTCACGTTAAATTCAAAAATGAAAAAATCCCGTTTTTGGCCACAAGAAAGTTCGAGCCGATATATTTTCAGGTTTTTTTGGCATGGCGGCACAGTCGACCTGATGCTTCTGACGATTTCAGGTTTTTCTTTGGCGGAAAATTCTTTATTTACATTTTTGTGGCATTATGCCTATATTTTGCTAGGCCAGGGAATAAATAGGCTTGTTTTTCTCTTGTATTCAGCAAAATTCGGATGTTTTTCCATTTTTTTTTCAAGCATCGGAATTCCAGAAATATTCAGTATCAAAAAAGTAATAGTTAATGGTCCGATAATAGCAAGCCATCCATAAGGAACAGAAAGAGAGACGACCCATAGCCCCCACCACTGAGTCACTTCGCCAAAATAATTTGGATGACGAGTATATTTCCAAAGTCCGGAGATCATAAGTTTACCTTTATTTGCAGAATTTTTTAAAAATTTGGCTAACTGCCAATCTCCAACAGATTCAAATAAAAACCCAATAATCCAAATTGCTAGTCCAGAATAAGTGAGAGGACTCAAAGATTCCACAGCAGTTTTGTTTATCAGGAGCACAGGCAAAATTATTACAAAGAGTAGTGAGCCTTGAAGAATATAGACTTGAAAATACGAGCGCAGATAAAACCATTTATCCCATTCTTCTCTCCATTTTTTGTATCGATAATCCTCTGTTTTGCCTTTGTTACGGGTGTATATATGCCAAGAAAGTCTTAAGCCCCACACAGTAACCAGGGTGGAAACAAGGATGCTTTGGGGTCCATATTTTCCGGTGATAAAAAATGAAGCCCAAGCGAGTACTACAAACCCTGACCCCCATGCGACATCTGCAACGTCATTTCTTTTTTTTAGCAAAGAAAGTATGAACCACAGGTTCATGTACACAAAAAGAATAGAACCTAATGTTAAAAAATAGCTCATAATCCAATTTTGTTAGCAATGAGGTATGTAACCACAGATACAGAAGCGGCCAAAACCGCACCCCACAATAAATCAACCACGGTAACCAGAAGAGGCCAGTCCCTGAGAGTTGCAAGGTTTGTGAGGTCATATGTGGCATAGGCGATAAAGCCAAAAAAAGCACCAAAGGTAAGCGCATAAAACCAAGAACCTTTAACCATTGCCGGAGAAATTACAAACACAATGAGACCAGAAATAAAAATGAGGTAAAAAATAATGGCTGCCACCCAATTTATATTTGGCGTCATCAAAAAACCGATTTGATCGCGGTAAAAGTTTTTTGCCACCAAACCGAGCCAGATAATATCTATGGCAAAAAATACAGGTAATGCGATGAAATAGAGTTTCCAGAACATATTATGTAGTTAAATTATTTGATTTCGACCTGAATTTCATTATTGTATCACGTAGTAAGAACAAAAACAATATTTTGAAGTCATTAAGACTTTTATCCGAGATATAACCAAAAGTTGTGTTGAAGAGGTTAGGTTGAGCATACTTCTCCCTTTATCCTTCGATCAGGAATTGACTTTGGTCGGCAAGTCTCTCCCCTTCGGCGAACCCTGCACCTGATCGTTACGATTATCCGGCGTGTTCCGCGTTAGGCGAGACCGCCCATCATTCCTTATCCAGGTTGCAAGGTCCGGTGAGAGCCCCGTGATTGTCCCCTACGAGATACGCGGTAGCGGCCTCAACGTTGCGAACTGTGATGTACATAGAGGACATTGCCAGTTTATACAACTGAGGTTATGTATGCTGTATGGTGAGAGAACCTCGATCGGATGGGCCTGGTATTTTGGACCATTTTATGGTCTGTGGAACTGAGCGACGGCCAGTTTTTATGGATGATCATGACCAAGATGAGTTTGTTCGTTGTTTATCAGAAATCAGGGACCTGATGGTTAGTACAGAGTAGGCGGAATCAACGGTATCTGCCGAAGAACCTGGTGTGTGTCCGCAGGATTTTTATCTTGAGAGTATAGGTTAAGGAAAAGCCTTCTACTTCAGTGATGAATTAAAAAATTACAAATGAATTGTCCATGCTGAATTACTACTACAAAGACAGTATCAGTTCCTTTTTTACAAAAAGTACGAAAGAGATTATCGGAGAAATTACTCTTTCTAATCAATTTGATTCTACATTAAACCAAAATAAATCATGGGAAGTGCAAATTCCTCTGCTGAAAGAAGCTTTTGGGAACCATGATGGGACAATTTTTTTTGAATTTTCAATTCCTAGAATGGGAAAGAGGGTGGATGTCTTAGCAATTATTAGTGGGATAGTATTTGTGATTGAATTTAAAGTGGGTGAGCATAAATATTACCGATCGAATCTGGAACAGGTTTGGGATTACGCATTGGATCTTAAAAATTTTCATGAACCAAGTCATAATGCTCTATTAGCTCCAGTTCTGGTTGCAACCGAAGCTAAAAAGTCATTTATAGAAATAGCAACAACATCTCATAATGACAATTTATTGCGACCAATAAAGGCAAACAAAGTGGACTTGCGAAATGCTATTGACAAAACAATAGAATTTTTTCGAGATAATCATAAAGTAGAAGCGGATGATTTCTCAAAAGGTCGTTACTCTCCCACTCCGACCATCGTTGAAGCCGCCCTTTCGCTTTATCACAACCATACTGTAGATGAAATAACCAGAAGCGATGCTGAAGCGCAAAATTTGACTAAAACGACATCTATCATTTCATACATTATAACAAAAGCAAAATTAGAAAAGAGTAAAATAATTTGCTTTGTTACTGGCGTACCTGGGGCAGGCAAAACGTTAGTTGGCTTAAAAGTAGCTACTTCACACCTTGATAAAATAAATGGAAATGCGAGTGTCTACTTGTCGGGTAACGGACCTTTAGTGGCCATACTTCAAGAAGCTTTAGCTAGGGATAAAATAAAAAATGAAAAGTCTAAAGGAATAAAATTAACCAAAGGGAAGGCCAAAGCTAGTGTAAAGGCATTTATTCAAAATATCCATCATTATCGTGATGCTTACTTGGTAGACCCTAATCCACCATATGATCATGTAGCTATTTTTGATGAAGCACAAAGAGCCTGGAACAAGGAACAAACAGTAAAATTCATGAAACAAAAAAAGGGGCAGAACAATTTTGAATACTCTGAACCTGAATTTCTTATTTCCTGTCTTGATAGGCATCAAGACTGGGCGGTTATAGTATGTTTAGTAGGTGGAGGTCAGGAAATAAACACAGGTGAAGCCGGTATTTCAGAATGGTTGAACGCCATTAAGAATAGGTTTTCTAATTGGGATGTCTTTATATCACCTAATCTTACCGATTCTGAGTATTCAGCTTCCGACGTCATAAATGAACTACAAAGTGTTACTAATGTGAATTTGAATTCTGATCTGCACTTAGGAGTGTCTATGCGTTCATTTAGAGCAGAAAATCTATCGCTCTTTGTGAAAAGTGTTTTGGATTTGGATAATGAGATCGCAATAGATGCTTATTTCAAACTTAGGGATAAATACCCAATTGTTCTTACAAGAGATTTGCCAAAGGCAAAAGAATGGCTTAGAGAAAAAGCAAGAGGTAGTGAAAGATACGGGCTCATTGTATCTTCACAAGCTCAGAGACTTAACCCTTTGCTATTGACGTAAAATCTCCGATAAACCCTGTTTATTGGTTCTTGAACGATAAAGACGATGTCAGATCTTCATATTATTTGGAAGACGTAGCTACTGAGTTTCATATTCAGGGTCTTGAGTTAGATTGGGTATGCGTTACCTGGGATGGTGATTTAAGATATTCAAGTTATGGATGGAAAACTTTTTCATTTGTGGGAAGCAAATGGCAAAAGATTCACAAAGAAGAAAGAAAAAGGTATTTGATAAATGCCTATAGAGTCCTTTTAACAAGAGCTAGACAAGGTATGGTAATAGTCATTCCCGAAGGCAACTCAGAAGATCAAACAAGAAAATCTGATTTTTACGATCCAAATTTTGATTACTTGAAAAGCTTGGGCATACCAGTACTGTAAATATTGAAGAAAATCCAATTATCAGAAATACTCGACTTTTCGGTTAGAATAGAGTGACCCCAGGTACGTGCGGAAGAGCCTGGTGTGAGTCCCCAGGATGTTTATGTGGCTTCTTCTGGAGTGGAACGGGGCGGGGAATTTGATAGCGAAGCCCTGGAAAGATGATGCCGGTAAATATATTGTATGAACTGGCAACGGGCCCTATCTGCGCGCTGGTCAGCCCCGGATCTATTCAGTGGGAGGTGGGCAATATCTTTTCCTCAATGTTGAAGCAGGACAGGTTATCGATTGATGAAGCCCTTAAAGGATTTGCAATTTTCGATAGTATCCCGGGTTCGTTACGCCAATCCAGACTTTGCCCATGCTTTGATGCTCGCCCACCAGACCAATATGTATGCATATGACGCCTATTTCTTGGATTGTGCCATTAGATATAATGCCCCCTTACTTACGTTGGATCAAAAGCTGAAGAAGGCTGCAAAGAATCTCAACGTAACCACTTGGGAGGTTTAAAATGCAGGTTTACACTTATTCAGAAGCCAGACAAAAGTTAGCCAAAGTCCTGAAAGAGGCCGAATCTACAGGCAAAATCCTGATTCGCCGGAAAGACGGACGAACTTTCGCGCTGGTTCCAGAACAGATGCCTTCTTCGCCGCTGGACGTTCCCTCTATTAAGGCAGATATCTCGACGCAAGAGATCGTTGCCATAATCCGAGAAGGAAGAGAGAGGGGCAGAACCAGCGCTTCACCTAACCAAAAAAGGAAATTTTTTTAATATTAGTCTATTATACATTACAAATGTATTTAATATTTGGACTGATGTAAAATGATACCTGGCGGAATAGCAGGTAAACTCGGGAATCGATATGAAGCGAAGTGGCTGGTCCGTTCTTTATTGGATGTAATTGCTGACAAGGCACATTGGCTGAATTTCGAAAGTGTCGAAACGGAATATCAAGGTTTCGAATTTGCCATTGGTCGTGGGGAAATTACAGAGTGGCATCAAACCAAGATGAATGCTCCCTCTGGGAACTGGACAATCAAGGAGCTCAAGAAAGAGGGAGTACTCAAAGCGTTTTCGAATCGGTTTTCGGCAGATGAAAACGCACACTGTTTTTTCGTTTCTCAAGACAATGCCAAAGACTTCAGAACACTTACAGAAAAAGCGCGAACTGCAAACTCATATGTTCAATATGCTGAGATACTTTCAAAGGTCCAAAAAAATGATTCCTTTCCGCAATTGAAAAAAGAGTGGCGGCAGTCCGATGAAGTCGTATTCAATTGGCTTAAGCGCAGCTACGTTGAAATCATTCCTGAAAGAGAATTGGATTCATTAAATGAGTCTTATGGAGATCTATACTTTCATGAGGGCGGGAAAAGTGCATTTCCTAATCTTCGAGAAATTCTTGAAAATCACTTCAATAAAACCCTTACAGGAGACGCTGTACGTAGTGCTATAAAGTCACAAAGATTACTGAAGTTTAAAGAATGGGCGTTTGATCCGACTATTCAACAACGCTTGAATGACGAAACCGAGGCTTATCTTCAAACATATACGCCTTTTGGCGCAGGTGGAGAAACGATTTCCAGAGCTCAAACCGCCACTCTTATTGATGAAATACTCAAATCTGATGGTCCAGAATTGGTATTGCTGACTGGTGTTGCTGGCTCTGGAAAATCGGGGATTGTGCGTAGGGCAATCGAGCAATTCCGTGAACTCAACGTTCCTCATTTAGCATTTAGGGTTGATCAGTATTTATCGTGCGGCACCAGGGAGGAACTCGGAAAGAAACTGACAGGCAGAAAAGAAAGTCCTGTCAGCACTCTGAAGGGGACCTTCCCAACCACACCTTCCATTCTGTTTATTGATCAAGTTGATGCTGTCAGCGAGGTATCGGGCCGTGATGGAAAGGTTAAAGAAGTTATATTTCGGCTGATTACCGATGCGCACAATTTCGGAGGTGTCAGAATTGCCGTTGTGTGCCGAACATTTGATCTGGATAGTGATCCGAGGTTAAAAAGCCTGAAAAAGACTAATCGGACAAAACAGATTGATGTCCCCTTGCTTGATTGGAAAGCAGATGTCGAGCCGCTTCTGAAAAATAAAGGCGTTGATTTGCCTTCGTTAAATGAGCCACAACGCCAATTGCTTCGTTTGCCTATTAACCTTGCCGTTTTTCTGGAAATCGATGCCCCGGATTTTTTATTTCATTCCCTGTCAAATTTACACGAAAAATTGATCGAGAAAAAACAACGCACCATAACAAAAGAACGAAAACCGCCTTGGTCACTGGTCCAGCCATTGACAGCCATGTGTGATTGGATGAGTCAGCGGCAAAGACTGAATGCTCCCATTTCGGTTCTGGATGCCTATCCAAATGCTGTCGATATTTTAACATCCGAAGGAATGATTATCTCGTCTCGTGGTCAAGTTAATTTTTTCCACGAGAGCTTTTTTGACCATATCTATGCAAGAGCATTTGTAAATCATGACCAGAGCCTAGTTGACCTGCTTACGGCAACAGAACAGCATCTTTTTCGGCGGACGCAAGTAAGGCAGATCCTTGAAGCTTTAAGGCAAAATGATTTTCAGCGTTATCTCATCGAACTTTCCTCGGTTCTTTCAAGTAACGATATTCGCTTTCATATTAAGACTGCTATCTGCCAATGGTTAAACTCCGTCGAAAAACCTAATGAACAGGAATTTGAGATAATTTCTCGATTTGATGATCAGAGCGGAAAGTTCCATCAGTTCTTCCGTAATGCGGTTTTGTCCACTCATGCATGGTTTGATTTGCTGAATAAAAAAAGTTGGATTCGAAAGCAAATTGACGGTGACGACAAAGAGCGAGCTGAAACGATGTTGTGGTGGCTTTCCAATATTGCAGGGCAACGACCAGCAAAAATCGCAAGTCTATTACGTTCTTGGTGGGGCAGCGACACGGAACGTGCAGAGCGACTCCTGAATTGGTTCGGTTTTGTTAGACGTGGAAAACCTGATGATGATCTTCTCCAACTATGTGAAGATATAATCATTTCCAAGCCCAACGATCTGTTCAAAGATCAGGGGCGTAATCGCATTGTGATGTTGCTACACACATGGGGAGAAAAATCACCTAAGCGTTGCGGGCGCATTCTTCATTCGCTTTTCGAGGCATGGTTTGCACTTAATCCAGGGCGTAATCTATTTGAACGCGACGAACTGAAAGCGATTGATACTCACTCTCTTGCCAAGATTGCAGAAAAAACACCGCTAACTTTTCTGCAAGGGACGACTGATGCGATAGTCCGTTCAATCGATATGGTGGTTGCGGATGGTAAATCCGGGGGAAGCTGGTACAGTTTTAATCATAGAACTTACTCAGGACAGCGTTTCGGGTTTGATGAGTTTTTGGGAATGTACCGGTCAGCTCTCAAGAAGTTTATCCAAGAGGCTCCAGAAACAGCAACCATCTATCTTAAAAAACTAGATCCCCATAAGCATAAATGTCTAATGCATCTGCATCTGGAGGCAATTCAAGCCAACCCAACTGATTTTGGGAATCGATTACCCACCCTTGTCACCAACGAAATGGTTTTTGATGCCGGTTGGCATGGAGCTGACTGGTTATCGTTTGCCCATGCTTGCCACGAGGCATTGCCGCATCTAAATTCTGGAGAGAAAAAGGTTGTTGAACAGGCTATTCTCGACCATACCCCGGAAATCGATCTCGCTATTCACGCTCTTAGAGAAATCAATCAGATGGGCGAAACAGAATCCTTTTGGACAAAAGAGAGCATCATACGCAACCTTAATCGCTCAGGATACGAGCAATGGTGTATTTTCGAAACAATAGGCGAGGAATTACTTAGCCCTGTCGCTCAATCACGACTGTATGAACTTAGACGGAAATTTCCAAAAGAAAAAATTGCGGAACCACGCCACGCGGAGGCGCATGTTGTTGGTTCGCCCATCAGGCAGGCGCAATGCGACAGAATGAAAGACAGCCATTGGTTGTCTGCAATTAAACGCTACGACACTGAAGAGGACGGACATCGAGGTCGCAATTTTTTTGATGGCGGGGCAAGAGAACTCGCTGGAGAACTACAGGCAGCTACCAAAAAAGATCCGGCACGGTTTTCGGATTTAAGTCTGAGAATCCCTGACACAGCTCACACCTCATACATTGAACACATTTTATGGGGTTTGGCAGAGGCGGAAGCCCCTTCTGATGAATCGTTAACCCAAGCTGTAAAACGTGCTCACCAGCATTCAGATAAGCCTTTTGGCAGTGATATCGCTCGGTTGCTCGAAAGACATCCTCATGTGGCTGGCGATTCTGAAATACTAGAAATATTGATTTGGTATGCCTTGAACGGAGAAGCGAATGAAAATAATGAAGATTCAGATGAACAGAATACAGAACGCGAAACAATAGACATCAATACGCTCGTTCAACGAGGTGGGTGTCGTGGTATCAATGGTGCGCGTGGCAGGGCGTGGGAAGCACTAGGTTCTGTCCTTTGGCATGTCCCAAAGGCAGAGGACCGAGCTTGGCAAGCAATTGAAATCGCCTTTAAAAAGGAGGCACTGATCAGCGTGCGCTGCTGTATGATGAAATCTCTGGAACCTTTATTCAATATGAACAAGGAGCTTTTTTCTGAATCAATACGGAGGTTGATTATCCTTCCTGATGGTACGCCACACCAATACGATGCACCGCGCCTTTCCCCTCTCATTACCCATACGGGTGTTCATATCTTTCCGTATATTTTCCACTGGTTACCAGAATTGGCAGATGAACTTACCTCAAAACTACTAGAAAGCGGGGATGAAACAAAAGAACTTATAGGAGCATGGCTCGTATTCCGCGAAAGTTTCAGGAATGATGCGTACATTGACAAAGCCAATAATCTGACTTCTGTAAGCGTTGATCACCGACGGCTTTTGGCTGACGTTGCGGGTGATGCAATAAAGTGGGCTGAGAATAGGCATCGCGCCGAAGCCCTTTTAAAAGAGTTTTTCTTCGATGAAGATGAGCAGGTCCGCAGAAAAGCTGCAAATGCTTTTCGAAATGTTCAAGCGGGAGAAGTTGAGTTGTATCGGGAACTCGCAGCTGTGTTTTTGAAATCACCAGCTTTCCCAGATAACGGCTTCTCTGCCTTGCACATGCTAGAATATGCTACTTGTGACGTGCTTGATCTTGTTATTGAAGCGACTCAACAAGTCATCACAGATATTACGGAGAAAGGCGATCAGCATGGACGATGTGGTACCGATGTATATCAGCTCCAAGACCTTCTAAAGCGCGAATACACATCATCTGAATCGAACGCGGAGGCAAGAAAAAAAATACTTGATTTGATCGACCTTATGCTTTCCCGTGAGATTTATGGAGTAGATAGCATCGTAACCGCACATGACCGCTGGTAAATATATAAAAAGTCTAGGAGCAGATAAATTTCACTGAAAGCATACATACTAGAGCCATGTCTGAATGAACTTTACAGATACAGAAATGGCGTAGTTAATAACAACAGGGGGTAATGCTTAGAGGAGTTTGCGGGACGGGTTGATTTAGCGAGTTGCTATCATGGTGGCATGAATCGACACGGACGACTCAATATCCCTGGTGCGATTAATCATATCATTACCAGACGTTTGAATCGCCAGGATATCTTTCCTGAAGGCTGCGCCCCGAATGACTTTCGTCGTCGACTTGAAAAGAATCTTTCCCAAAATGATCGGTTCCAGGTTCAGAGTTCATCAGGGTTCAAAGGTTATAGTCTACTGCAGGAATCCTTTGGAAGGGATAGAAGTTTGTGTTAGGCTGAGTTTGAAGATATAACAACAACTGAAGGTAAAGTGGGACTCCCAGATACTGATTTTAAAAATCGGCGGTTCCGGGAAATGGCAACACTTTCAAAAGGACTTTTCTACAGACTCGTTGGACCTGACTCGTTGGGAACCTTGAAAAATCCAGCATGCTAAGGTATTTTTAATTATAATTTTTAGGAGGGAGCGTCAATGGTCCTAGTCGAAGCGAAGGTAGTGGACTCCACCCATCTGGAGCTCTCAAAGCCCATCGCGGCACGCCAGGGACTAACTGTATTTGTCTCGGTTGTCGAGTCGGGGCAAAAGGATGCGGAGCGGCAGCAGTGGCTCGCCGGATCCGCTGCGTCTCTTCAGGCGGCGTACGGCGAGTCGGAGCCAGATTATTCCGCCTCCATGGTGAGAGAGAATAACCCGGATTACGGTACATGACGGAAGCCGACATCGTCCTCACGCCGCTGCCGCAAGCTGATGGGACAGCGAAGAACTGTCCAGCTCTTCTGCTCCGGCAACTTCCTCCGTTCGGCGATTTCCTTGCCTGTGGCATCAGCACTCAACTCCATCATGCAGTCCCAGAATTCGATGACGTGATCTCTGTGACCGATTCCGATTTTCCCGCATCAGGTCTCCTTGCAGACTCTGTAATCCGTTTGGGCTTCCTTGCCGTCCTGCCTCGCCAGAAGATTTTAGGTTCCATCGGCAAAATCACTGCCGAGCGGCATGCCCGTTTGCTCAGAAATCTCAGCGAGCATCTGATGGCTAACCTGAGAGAAACTCCCAACCAGGCGATCGATGCCGACACATAATAAGCCGGGCTTTTCGAGCGCATTGCATCTGGGTTTTAGTGGTTGGGTTACCGTTGGATAAGAACTATGACCAAAATTAGTAAGTCAGAAAAAGTTCCGAAGCAAATGAAGGCTAAATTCGATGCTATTGTGATGTTTACAGATACATTTTGTAATGAACATTTGAATGAGGAATATGCACAATTAGCCCGCCAGGCAGTTGCTGCTCTAAGTCGTAAACGTCCTTCTCCTCTAATGCGAGGCCGTGTCAATACCTGGGCATGTGGTATCATATATGCCTTAGGGTACGTCAATTTCCTGTTTGACAAAAGTCAGGAACCCTATATGAGTGCTACTGATTTATGTAAGGGATTTGGTGTCAGTAAAAGTACTGGCTCTGATAAATCAAAGGCAGTTCGTGACGCATTAGGTATGGTGGAGCTGGACCCGAATTGGTACTTACCAAGCAAAATAGATGATAACCCCATGGCATGGATGATTATGGTAGATGGTTTTATTCTTGATGCACGGACGATGCCTCGTGAGGTACAAGAAGTTGCCTATCGGAAAGGGCTAATTCCATATATACCAAAAGATAAAGAAGGATGAGGAAGTGACGTAAGGGGAGCGATGCTATTTGAGGTGACCAGCCCAATCGGGTAAGGGAAGATTTTTTCCTTCCCATTTCTCCCGACACTGAATGTAGGACTTGCATGGGGCGGTTCTTGGTACGCTTTAAAAGAGATTTTTAAATATCTCTCAGGGCTGGCTGCAAGCGAAGCGCCAACTGAATTGGCTTTGCGGGTCAGCGCCGTGATTATATTTCTCTGGTCGTAGATTCCGGGAAAGTGAGTACAAATGAAATCTGTAACATGGGACGGTAAAGCGGTTTATCCATCAAAGATTGTATGTGTCGGCAGAAATTATGCTGATCATATCAAGGAGTTTGATAACGAGGCATCACAAGAGCCTGTTATTTTCATAAAACCGAATTCATCCATCTCAAACGAAATCCATTCCAGTAAATCCGAGCTTATTCATTTTGAAGGCGAAATAACGTTCCTGATCAGTTCCGGTGAACTGGAAGGCGTCGGGTTCGGGCTGGATCTCACAAAGCGAGACCTCCAGTATAAATTAAGGACCAGGGGATGGCCATGGGAGCGCGCCAAGGCCTTTGATTGCTCGGCGGTATTCAGTGAATTTGTCACCTTTCAATGCGATATCAGTGAATTGAGGATGGAATTCTATATCAATAACGCCCTGGTTCAGTTCGGCAATTATGACTTAATGTTGAGCAAGCCGACCCGAATGTTAAACAAAGCCAAAAGTTTCCTTTCTTTTGAGGACGGTGATTTATTAATGACCGGAACACCGAAAGGCGTGGGACCTGTTAATGCCGGCGACGAGTATCTCGGAAAAATCTTCGAAAGAGAAAAGCTGATCGTGGAAGGGTCCTGGGTGGTGAAATAAAAATATGAGAGGTCCATGATTGTCTCCCACAAGGTTCTGGATGACATACGAGACGCTGCCAGTTTATACAACTGAAGTTATGTATGCTGTACGGTGAGACGCCCGATTGGATGCGCCTCTTATTTTGCACCATGTTATGGCCCGTGGCATTGAGCGAAGACCAGTTTTTATTGATGACCGGGAAAAAGACAAGTTCGTTCGCCGTTTATCAGAAATCTCCGGCTTGCCGGTTAGCATAGAGTAACCGGAATAAACAGTATCTGCCGAAGATAGTGGTGGGAGTTCGCAGGATTTTTGTGTGGCTTCTTCTGGAATGGAACGGAGCGGTAGATTTGACGCAGAAGCCCTGGAAAGATGATGCTGATAGATATTGTATGAACTGGCAACGGGCTCTATCTTGCAGATAAATCAGGAAATCGCATCTCATACCAGATGGACTCTGCAAATACAAGTGAAGCTGTGCGTGAGGCTATGCTGGATCTTGAAGAGCGAGCTTATCTACTAATGGGAAAAACTGCCATCTCTTACCTTAGATATAATTCATCTTCTGCAGCAGTATTTCACCCTTCCAATTGCGGTGTATCAGGTGAGCGGTGAATACTCAATGATAAAGCCGCGTTTTCTGAGGGCAGGCTGTATTAGGCCGGAGTCGTTAAAAAGTCACTTCTCGGCATCCGAAGGGCAGGGGCCGATATCATAATTACTTATTTTGCAAAGGATGTGGCCAGGGTCCTCTGATGTCGAGCTGATGCCGGCAAGAGACCAACCTAACGCCCGGCGGAGAAGTGCCTCATAAGCAGGTGAGCAGGAGAGCGTGCCCGGGCTGATCTTTGTGAAACACTTCTTATTTTTCCTTAGTTATTATGTCTTTCAACGATGTTTTGGTCTCTATCTTTACTATTGGATGCAAAAAGGGAAAACTGTTTCCATTTTAGGAAAACTTTTTCTATTAAAAATGGATATAGGATTCTAAGCGCCATTAAAAACGGATATAACATATACGATTTCACCCCAGAGAGGGAATTACAAGAGTTTACGCTTGATTCTGATAAAGTTGCGGCGATAAATTCTTTTATCCCGACCGCGAAAGTGGGCATCGGGGGTATTAAAAACAAGGCAAAAAGCGCATTTTTTGGGAACCAACCGTCTGGCATTTATATTGCGTGGATAAAATTACTTTATAATCAGGGTTTTTTTAACAGGATGAATATGATTTGTATTTATCCTTTTGATTTGTTGTCAAGAAACAGGACTGTCAGTATTGTTAATGATGAATATTTTTCTGAGAGATTGTGATCAATTCATATAAAGTTCATATAAAGTCAGGGGAGGGAGAAAATGAAAAGGTTCTGCTGTATTGCACTTTTATTTTTGTTATTTGCCTTTTTTATCGGCGCTGCCTGGGCGGTTGAAATAACGGTATTCGGACCGGAAGAGTATGTAAGAACCAGTGGCAAACTAGATTCATATTCTGATATCTTCCCTGGACTTGAAGGGACGGGGAAACTTGTAGTCACAAACGGGGATGAAAGCGGCGAGCACAGAATAAGCAGCGCGAAAATTGAAATTAACGGCTCTCCTGTACTGGGACCAGGCAATTTTAATCAATGGGTTGATCGCATAGAGGTACCGCTTACTCTCAGAGACGAAAACTCGATCTCGGTAACATTAGAAAGTAAGCCGGGGAGTTTTTTAACTGTTCAGGTGGTTCAGGAGGTTGAGGCGGAAGCTGCGGAGGTTGTCGGACCTGATGGCGGAGAAATCGAAATAGTTGATCCGGCAAGTACATTGGAAGGCGTCGTTTTGGATATTCCGGCCGGTGCTCTTGCATCAAACCAAATTATTACAATTTCCGCGGCCCGGGATCTCCCTCCATTTGAAGAAGGAAACCATGGAATCGGCCCTGGCATTTCTCTCGAGCCGAACGGGTTGACTTTTGACATTCCCGTGACCGTCACGGTCACTTATTCTGATGAATCATTGGATGCCAACAATATTGTCGATGAAGAAAGTATAAAGCTCTATCTGTTAGATGAAACGCTGGGAATCTGGATTGCCGAGGACAGCGCAGTTGATCATGCCAATAATTCAGTGACAGCGGAGCTTTCGCATTTCAGCACCTATAAACTCAATGGGGCCAAACTTGAAACGCATCATTTTAATATGTTATACGCCCGCGCCCCGATACTTTTTGTGCATGGTATTAAGATAGGTGTAACTTCTTTTTATGGTAATAGTCTATATGGCGATTGTGAGAAAACTTTTGGTCTGGCATTAGATGCGATAGCTGATGAGGAAATTAATGTTTACGCCCTGAATTATGACACAGGGCAAGATATCACCTCTACTGCTAGGTCTTTTGCGCTGGCACTCCGTAAGATACAAGATGAAAACCATGCTGGTCATATAAATGTTATCGCCCACTCGATGGGAGGCTTAGTCGCGCGCGCATACATTCATGGGATGGCAAAGGCAGCGGCCCAGGTCATTATCGCACCCGGGCAAACACCAACACCTGAAGAATATAAAGATGAAGTCGGAAAGCTGTTAATGATGGGCACGCCCAATCACGGATCAAATCTTGCTGATTTATTAGTATTAATTGCCGGGGACGATACCTGGTGGATAGTAAACGTGTATCCATCAGAGGATTCTTGGGAACAATTAGAGGAAGGATCTGACAATACGTTTCTCAACGAACTCAACACCAGAGAATTCCCTTCCGGACTGGTTGTTGAAAATGCATATGGCAAAGTTTCAGATAGGGAAGATGATGGCGTTGTTTCCAGAGAAAGCGCTCGTTTGGCGGAGTATGCTGAGCAGGGCGATTTGTACCATAAAATAACCGAGCATGAATTATTCGACTATTATCATTGTAGATTCCCTGTGCTCTTTTGGGATAAAGGAATTGTCGATGTAACCGACCCTGTGGAAGACCATGAAGGATATCGAATAATGAAATCATTCGCTCTCTCAACGGCTGACCCAGTTAACGGAGTTACGGGTAAAATTCCCGACACCGGCCAAACCACCTCTTACACCGACACCTTCGGGGAGGATTCGGACTACGATATCAACCCGCAATCCTACACCAGGCTTGATTCCAACGGGGACGAACTGGACGACAGTGCCTTTGAATGGGCCATGATTCGTGATAATGTCACCGGCTTGATCTGGGAAAACAAGACCGACGACGGCGGCATTCATGACAAGGACAACTCCTATACATGGTACGACGCTCAGGATGTATTTATCGCTGAACTCAACCAATCCGATTTCGGCGGTCATGACGACTGGCGGCTGCCGACGGTAACGGAGCTGTCCTGGCTGGTGCGCGCCGATAAACCGTACCCGGGTCCGAGCATTGACACAACATATTTTCAAAACAGTAATTCATCCTACTATTGGTCGTCTACTACGTATGCCGGTTATCCGGACTACGCGTGGCACGTCCATTTCTACGGCGGCTACGTCATCCACTACGGCGATAAGTCGGATAGCTCCTATGTGCGTGCCGTTCGGGGTGGACAGTGATTGGATATTCGGGGATTGGGTCATTTGGTGATTTTTATGGCGGAATGCTCTTCGTCATTCCATCGGACGTTTTAGCGAGGTAAATTCAATGGCCAGGTATGAACACCTTCCGGTTTACAAGCTGGCGATGGAAACGGGTCTATTGATTCAGGAAGTGGTCAGAAAATTCAGCCGGTACAACAAATATTCGATCGGCATCGATTTGAGAGCCATATCCAGGCGCATTATTCAGTTAATCGTTCGGGCCAACTCGAGCGGTGATAACCGGCTGGATGTGCTGCGGGAGCTGGTGGAAAGCTGCGAAATGCTTAAGACCATGCTGATATTCGCCAAGGAGTCTACAAGGGGACTTTCCGGTCCTTCAAGGCACAGGCGATGTTTTTCAGGGCAATGCTGGCGGATACCGTGCTTCTTACTCAGATGGGATGTTTCATGGAAATGTATGATGACGATGTTTTGACCTCCGGAAAAGCATTAGGACTCAAACTTCAGGAAAGCAGCAGGCGCATGAAAACAGCGGCAGGTTTTCCCCTGCGGCATGAACGGAGAAATATCGCCAGACTTCTTCGAATGGGCAGAGATGTTGCCGTCATAAGGGAAGGCGGCTCTGGCAAGTTTGTCAAAGAACGGTATGTCGATGAACTTTATCGTATTAAGGAATCAACTTCACAGAGAGGATGGAAAAAATGCGAAAGTACTTTCTGATTTCCATGGTGGGCTGGATGATTTTTTGTTCGGCGGCCTGGGCCGAACTGGTAGACAACACAGATGGCACGGTGACCGATACGCAAACGGGGTTGATGTGGCAACAGGCCGAAGCCGGTGCCATGAACTGGGAGGCTGCCCTGACGTATTGCGAAGACCTCGAATTAGCCGGTTATGATGACTGGCGTCTGCCTAATCGCAATGAGTTGCAGTCGATCGTCGATTATTCGGGATACTACCCATCCATTGATACCGTGGCGTTTCCCGGTGCATTGTCATCCAGCTATTGGTCGTCTACTACGTATGCCGGTTATCCGGACCACGCGTGGCACGTCTATTTCTACGGCGGCGACGTCAGCAGCAGCGGTAAGTCCGGTAGCTGCTATGTGCGTGCCGTTCGGGATGGACAGTGATTGGATATTTGGGGATTGGGTCATTCTGTCCGTCTCCCGATCCAGCGGAAACACCTGATGCGGCATACGCCTTCGTGGCGGAAGAGGACACTATATTAAAATGCCCTATCTATAAGAACGGTCGCCTTTTCCAGGAATTGATTATCAAGCTTTTTGACATTCCGCATACCATGTCACAGAAAGAATATCAGGAAAAACGTGCCAAGTCAGGTGGAGGAATCGGCCGGGAATCATTACAGCCTGAACAGTGATCGTGTTGTAAAACGGGCGGATGCCGGTATAAAAAGGCATTGTCATTACAACTCTTTTTTGTTCTTGAGGGCGTGTATAATCAGAAAGGTATTCCATTCTCTGTCAGTCCTTCCCCACGTCCCGTCATGTCCCTGTGTTGCATACAATCTTTTAAAGGCGCGCGCCAACTGGACGTTCGCCTGTCTTGTATCCAGATGAGCAAGGGCATTGACCGTCTGATAGAAAGGAATTTCTCTGAGCCATTTCCCCGATTGCTGTTGAACACCGCCCAGCGCCTCCACCGCGAGAACAGCAGCTTTCGATCGTGAATAGCGTGGATGAACCACAAAGGCCCGCAGGATATTGTTTGAGCACGACCAGCCACACCAGCGGCCCTGATTCCTGATATTCAGCAGATCCAGTCTTCGATAGATTTCCAGGATTGTACTGTCATTTTCACGTCCGAATATGCTCGCCAGGAAAAGAGTTGCGCCGGTCAGGAAAAAACTCGAGGAGCCCCTGGTGAACGGCAGACCTCTCAGCGCTCCACGAGTCAGGTGTTCTCCCGAAACAATCCGCCTGCGGGGAAATGTTGCGAGGGTCTGATCAAGGAGCCAGTCTAATGCTCTGCTGATGGGCTCACTCTGAGTTCTCACAGTAAGATGCAGGCCGAAGAGCCGATGGACGGTCTTAAGGACGGAATGATCCCAGGATCCGTCACCGGCCTGTGAAGACAGAAGCCATGTGACTGTCTCCTGAAAATCCTTTTTGAAGGTGGCGTCAGTCTGTTCGTGAAGCCACTTCTGCCTTGCATAGAGACCGGCAGGGGTTTTGCTCGATTTGAATACTTGAAAAGGATCATAACGCAATTTCATAATAATTCGGCACTCGTAACAAAACTGTTTATAACTCAGTACGCGGCTGCCTTTTTTTACAGGTCAAACTGCATTTTTGCTTCAGCCAGTTCCCGTTTGAGACGCAAGAGCTCAATTTCACTTCTGAGAGTCATTCAATCGCAGACTGTTTGATATTTAGATATCCTTCTTTTGTTTTTCCTGAAGCTCTTGCCGTTTCCGCTCTGGAACTAAGTCTTCGCTGGCTTTTTCCGTACTTTGCGAGACCTCGTCAGGTGTTTTCGTTATTAGAGTCGATGTGTCATCAGTGAACATTATCGGAAGAAAGATGCTGATCACGCAGATGAAACCGCCAAGAAACGGCATCAAGAATCCATTGAAGCCATTGAAGAGGGCGATCAATACTCCGATTCCTGCAAGGGATAAGCCAATTATAGCAGACGGGATTGCCAGCAAACTTAGGAATGGAATCCATCCAACGAGAATCGCTAGCACTCCTATCACCAGTGAGATGATGCCAAGTGTAAGAGAGGTCGTGTTTTTGGTGGTAACAACAACTTTATTGTTCTGGTTCGACATCACATTCTCCTTTCTTTACGCTAACGAGTCTGTAAAAAAAGTCATAAAATACCAGTAAAACCTAATTACCAGTCCACATAAACGACTGATATAATTGACTCCTCATTGTGCGAAAATATCATAAACAGATTTATTCTACAGCAGACTCACCGATTTTTTCAACGGCGAGGGTACCAAGTCCGTTCGAGAAAATTGTGTACGCCCGGTATGGCCGTGCACTTATGAGGTTAATGTCCTCTGTATATGAACCCGGCTCCGTCATTAAAGAAAGTAAGTCGACTTTATCTCGGTCCCGGATGGCAGCTTCATCGATTTTATGCCAGAAGGCATATGATATTCATTTCCAATTTTTTTATAGAACGTGCACACTTTTTCGAAAGAATCTTTCGTAGTATAAATTGCTACATTCCACATATTGCCGCCCGGAGCGCCTGCTGACATCTTGAGCGCTTCCTTAGTCAGTTTCTCGTCCAAGTTCGCACTCGGATAAACCTTGAAATCGACAGCGCAAAGGGTGGTAGCGAAGATCATTATACTGCTCATCACAATCCAACCCATATTTTTCATCCTGTCCTCCCTTAAATTGATTATGTCCTTCCGTTAACCGACATGACTGACTCTCATTCTGCATACATCATGGATAACGTCTTTCCTGTCTTCACCTCCTATCTATAAACGAGTTCTTCTGTCGCTTCCACCGCCGATGTGCGAAACAGGTAACCCGTTGTCATAGACTCCATTACAGTCTCTCCTTCACGGTGTCGGCTCAAGACCAGTGTAGTTTTTACTGTACCCTGCAGCCGGGTATATTTTATGCCCCAGCTGACACAGAACGGGATGAGACTTTAATATTTTATTCATACCTATGCCCATAGGCTCCATGAAGTCTTCACGCAATACAGACCAGAAAGTCCATTTTTCATTCTCATTTGAGTATTATGCAATGTCTATATAATTATGAGGATTTGTTATTTTTAGGAGTATGGTGCAATATTTCAGGTCCTGGAGGCCGGGTACTATCCCTTGTGGATTAACTGGTAATTATGTTTTTTTGTGACAAAACCTGTTTGATGATGCGTCAGCAGATCATCTCAAGGGGCCTCTATGACTGCCCCTGGATCTCCTTGAAAATTTCTATCGCCTCATGTAGGCTGATTCCCGGATTTCCGGCACTTTTCTCTCAGGTTTGATTCTTTGCGTATCAAATCTGTTAGAGGGAAGAGCGGCTTTTTCTCTGTTTTTCAGAATTCGCACAGATATTTTACAATACTGAATGCCGTCAACAGAATTACGATTAAGGCCTGTACGCCGGGAAGGGCTGATAGTTTAAATGTGTGGAGATATTTTATATGCATATTAAGAGAGTCAATCTTTATCCTGAAAAATTTCCTACTACAGAACACTATCCCTTCAGCCTCAAGATCTTTCAGGAGACAGAAGGGCTTTCCTTCGATTCGCCGGTGACATTCTTCGTAGGAGAAAATGGAACTGGAAAATCGACATTGCTTGAGGCCATAACTCATAAGTGCGGCATATATATATGGGGATGCATTGAGAGAAAACGCATGAAAGTCAACCTGTATGAGCAAAGGCTGTATGAGGCTATTGAGGTCGAATGGAACGATGGTCCTGTACACGGGTCATTTTTCGCATCACAGGTATTCCGTAACTTTGCCCAGATATTGGATGAATGGGCAGCATCAGATCCCGGATCGCTTGAGTATTTTGGGGGCAAATCTCTGGTGACCCAGTCCCATGGCCAGTCCCTTATGTCGTTTTTCAAGGCCCGCTATAAAATCAAAGGTATTTATTTTATGGATGAACCAGAGACGGCACTGTCAGCAAGGAGCCAGCTGGATCTGCTGGCCCTGCTCAGGGAAATGGGCCAGGCAGGGCACGCACAGTTTATTGTAGCCACCCATTCACCAATACTTCTGGCGTGTCCGGGGGCAAAGATCTACAGTTTTGACCATGTGCCGGTTAAGCAGATTGTCTATGAAGAGACAGAACCGTTCCGAATATACAGGGGCTTTATGGAAGACAGAAATAAATATCTGGGTGCAATATGAGAAAATACTAATTGACTTTAAAGGGAAAAAAAATTAGGTTTTCGGCGATTTGGGGTCGATTTTGATGTCTAAAATGTCTATGGAGTTAAATATCGAGTATTAAACTTCAGTATGCTCCAGGGCATTTATCCAAATGCCTTTACAGGTCACAGTGATTTCACACTGTAACAAATTTATTATTAAGCTAATAAAATTAAAAATTATCATAAGCGGACAGGCTGAATATGGTTTGCTTAATTTACAGTTCCCCCTTATAAGTTATTTGTTTTAACAGAATGAAAAAATATGAGGAGAAGAGATGAAGAGAGCAATGTTTTTTCTTGACCAAAAGGACATGCCGACTCACTGGTATAATATCCAGGCTGATCTGCCGAAACCCTTGCCACCCGTTCTGCATCCGGGGACTGGTCAGCCGATAACCCCTGATGATCTGGCCCCGCTGTTTCCCATGGAGTGTATTAAGCAGGAGGTAAGTACTGAACGCTGGATCGAGATACCTGAAGAACTGCAGGAAATATATCGTACATGGAGACCGACGGTGTTACATCGGGCATATCGCCTGGAGAAGGCCCTGGATACGCCTGCAAAGATTTTTTACAAATATGAAGGGACAAACCAGGCCGGAAGCCATAAGCCCAACAGCGCTACAGCCCAGTGCTATTACAACATGAAGGAAGGCATTAAACGTATAACCACTGAGACCGGTGCCGGGCAGTGGGGGAGTGCCCTTAGCATGTCCGGTGCATTTTTTGATGTGGAGATCAAGGTCTATATGGTCAGGATCAGCTATGATCAGAAGCCGTATCGCCGCATAGCAATGGAAGTCTGGGGGGCCAGGTGTATACCCAGTCCCAGTACGGAAACCCAGGCAGGAAGGGATATGCTGGAGAGATGGCCCGATTGCCCCGGCAGCCTGGGACTAGCCATCAGTGAGGCGATAGAGGAGGCAGTGAGTCGTGATGACACCCACTACTCTCTGGGGAGTGTGCTCAATCATGTCCTGCTTCACCAGACAATCATAGGGGAAGAAACAAGGAGACAGATGGAGATGGCAGATGCATATCCCGATATCATTGTGGGCAACATCGGCGGCGGTTCCAACTACGCCGGCCAGTTTCTGCCCTGGATTCGGGATAAAATCAGCGGGGAAAGGCCGGATCTGCGTATTATCTGTGTTGAGCCTGAAAGCTGCCCCACAGTGACCAGGGGACTGTATGCATATGACTTTGGTGACGCGGTAGGGATGACTCCCCTGCTGAAGATGCATACCCTGGGTCATGGTTTTATTCCACCCCCGGTTCATGCCGGTGGATTGCGCTATCACGGAATGGCGCCGATCATATGTCACCTTCGTCAACTTGGCCTGGTTGAAGCCGTCGCCACACCCCAGGTACCCACCTTTGAGGCGGGAGTACAGTTTGCCCGCACAGAGGGAATTATTTCAGGACCTGAGCCATGTCATAATATTCGGGTAGCCATTGACGAAGCCCTTAAATGCAAAGAATCCGGCGAGGCAAAGACAATCCTGATAGCCCACAGCGGACATGGGCACTTTGACCTTTCCTCCTATGACAGGTATCTGTCGGGTGAGCTTGTTAATTATGCCTATCCCGAGGAAGATGTAAAAAAGGCCCAGGCCGATCTGCCCAGGATACCCACCTGAAAAAGATGTTTTTAAAACGGTTTAATCCATTAAAGGCGTACCAGCAGTTTTTGTGCATCAGGACTGTGAGTACGCCTTTTTAGCACAGAGGGCAAAAAGATTTGATTGACCAGTATGATGATAAGATAATACGCTGCCCCAGAGTGGGCGGTGAGGTCAACTTCAGGTTCTGCCGATGCGAAAATAATATGTTTCCCTGTGGGTGGATAATTGGCTGCTGGCATAAGCGGATAGATATTCATGAGTTTCTGAAAGAACATTACTCAACTGAAGAGCTTGACAGAATATTTGCGCTTCCAAGACCCAAAGTCGAAAGCCTGGTGAATTTGATTGAAAAGGCGAAACAGAGGAAGAATAAGACATCTTGATACTGAAGGAGGTTTGGACACACTTTTTTCAACTTACGTTGGACCTGTCAGCTGAATGGTCTAAAACCCCTTTAACAGTTTTGAATC
>CAZPDU010000286.1:0-12974 GCA_964585405.1 uncultured Thermodesulfobacteriaceae bacterium
GGCGGTCATGGCAATGATGGGAATTTCATTGTTGAGGATTGCTGACTGCGAATCCCTTATCTGTCTTGTAGCTTCCAGACCATCCATCTCCGGCATCTGTACATCCATGAGCACCAGGTCGTAGTGAATAGCCTTCAGCGCATCGATAGCCTGTTTTCCATCGAAAACTGAATCCGCTTGTAGACCGAGCCTTTTGAGAATACCCACTGCTACCTGCTGATTGGTGAGATTATCTTCTGCCAGCAGGATACGCGCCTTACACTCAGCGAAAATATTAGGTATCTCCCGGACCACATTTCGCCTCGTGCTGACAAGTGATTCTGGTATGTGGCTGTCTCGGTCCGCAAGCATGTGTGCAAGAGCGGCTTTCAGCTCCATAACCCGTACAGGTTTGGTCAAATATGAGTCAAAGCCGATCTTTGCAAAACGTTTTGCATCGCCGGGGGCTGCCATGGAAGTCAAGATCAACATACAGGTCTGAGCCAAACGGTGATCGGACTTGATAGCCAGACCCAGGGATTCGCCGTCCATTCCAGGCATCTGCATATCGATGACGGCGATCCGAAAGGGATCTCTTTCATCTAAAGCCTTATAAAGAGCCTCAATGGCCTCAGATCCCTCGCTGGCTTCATATACGCGCATATTCCAGGAAGTCATACGGATATTCAAAATATCCCGGTTGGTGGCATTGTCATCTACAATTAATACACGAACGTTTTGCAGATCCGCCAAGGCCGAGGCTTGACTGATGACATCTATGGGCTGTTTGGTAAAACGCATTGTGAACCAAAATTCAGAACCCTTTTCCACTTCACTCTCTAGACCAATTGCGCCCTCCATCATCTCTACCAGTTGCCTGGAGATCGCAAGTCCCAATCCAGTACCGCCATATTTGCGCGTCGTGGAAGCATCTACCTGCGCGAATGCTTGAAAAAGGCCTTTCTGTTTATCAACAGGAATGCCGATCCCGGTATCGCGTACAGAAAAATGCAGTAAGGCAGCCTCTGCCGTTTCTGATTCCAACGTAACGTAAATCGCCACTTCACCCGAATGAGTGAATTTAACGGCATTACCTATCAAGTTAGCCAGAATTTGCCTCAGTCGCCCCGGATCACCGATTAACAAATGCGGTACTTCGGGCGAAATACCGCAGACCAGCTCCAGGCCTTTCTCATAAGCCTGAAGCTCAAATGTGGCTGCTAAATTCTCCAAAAGACTCTGCAAGTCAAAGGCCAGGATCTCAAGCTCCAGCTTTTTGGCCTCTATTTTGGAAAAATCGAGGATATCGTTGATCAGCCCAAGAAGGGATTCGCCGCTTTTGCGCACTGTCTCCGCGTAATGCATCTGCTCATCGTTCAATTCCGTATCCAACAACAGTTCTGTCATACCGATCACCCCGTTCATGGGTGTACGTATTTCGTGACTCATGTTGGCCAGAAACTCACTCTTGGCAATATTCGCCATCTCTGCTTCTAAGGCCATGCGGTTCGCCCGCATGGTCTCTTCTTCGAGCTGTCGGTTGGTCTCTATTAGTTCATTTTCGGCCCTCTTGCGCTCGGTGATATCTCTTTGAATTTCAACATACGCGTAAGGCGTACCATCCTCATTAACCAGAGGGAAAATCTTATATTCACAAACAAACGTTGAGCCATCCTTTCTCCTGTTCAAAGACTCTCCGTGGTAGATCTTTCCGGACGCTACTGTTCTATTCAGTTCCTGCTGAATCTCAACCGTCACAGGATCGGCGTTGAATATATGCAGCGATTGCCCTTGAAGTTCTTTGAGGCTGTATCCAAACAATTCTTCTGCTTTCTTATTCAGATATGTAATCTCAAATCGCGCATTGGTAGCCACTACTGAATCCGACATATTGGCTGTTATGGAACTCATTAATCGAAGTCGTCTCTCAGTTTGCCTTTGTTCGCTGACGTCGCGGGCTGTGGCCACAATCATCTCTTTGCCAGCGGACTCGAACATTCTCAGTCGCACCTCTACAGAGATGTCGCTACCGTCTTTGCGTCGATAGATAGTCTCGATAAGACCGGATCGGGATTCATTACAGGCGATATTGTCGAGTTCTCGTTTAAGTAATTCGCGCGTATAAAGGGGTTTGATTTCATGGGGTCCCATGGAGAGCAGCTCATCTCTTGTATAGCCCAGGGTTTCGCAGGCCGTATTGTTCACATCCATAAAATGCATATCGATACAGTCAATAATAAACACCTGATCGGCGCTATTTTCTATGGCCATGCGAAACCTTATCAACTCTTCCTCCGCCCTGCTCTGCCGAATAGCAGCCGCCAACACATTGGCAAAGGCCTCCATAAAATGGGCATCGTTATCGGTGAAGGCGTGCCCCTGATCGTGGTAAGCGCCCAGAATGCCGAAGGGGCGGTCTGTTCCTGGAATAGCGACCGTCAGGCTACATATCAAATTGTGCTCGCTCACTAATTCCGACGGTGAAAAGCGTGTTTCATGACGAAGGTCTTCTGAAATAATCGGTTTGGTCCCCATAAGGGTGTATCCGCTTTGCGAAGCGAGACCGTCTGGGATCGACTTTTGGCCGACGCAATCATCCATGCATCCCACACATGCCCTTAGGGAAAAGATACCTTGCTCCGGATGGTGTTCAAGCACCTCGGCGTAACAAATACCCAGCGTCCGTGAAACCAGTGCCACAGATCTCGCAAAGAGTTCAGCCAGAGAGGATTCAGCCAGAGCTGTCGCGCTAAAGCGAGCCAGTTCTGCCTGCTGTAACGCTCGGGTCTGCAACGTCTCTCTAGTCCTCTTACGTTCGGTGATGTCCATGGAGATCCCAACCAAGCGGTGGACGCAATCGGATTCCTCCAATATGGGGTTTAAAATCACCCACCAGGCAACGGTAAGGCCATCTGGCCTGATACAGTCGGCTTCGAAAGAAGTCTGTTCGCCTTTGAGTGCCCTGGCAACTGCGTCTCGGACCATAGGCCTTACATCTTCAGACCAGAATTCGCTGAAGTGTTTTCCGATGACATTGCTTTCAGTCCAACTCATGGCATCAAGACCACTCTGATTGATAGATAAATAGCGTCCCTCAGCATCGAGCAACATCACACAGTTGGGAGACCCTTCCACCAATGACCGGAAATGTTCCTCGCTCTTTCGCAGGTTTGAGGTCCTCTCAGCGACCAGTCGCTCCAGTTCCGATCGGTGACGGAGCATCATACTGAGTAAGAAGGACAACACGGCAGTAAGCAGCAGTCCGGACAGAGCTGCAATTTTCCCCGCTCTGGACGGGTGAAAGCGCAGGAATTCATTACCCACATACGCGGTCAAAGCAAAGGCCTTACCGAATGCCATGACAGGGCGTGTCAGTGAAAGCTCCTTCTCAGTGGCTAACGCATCAGACCCGAGGCCTCTCTGCAAAAGCTTAAGCTCAAGATAGGCTGTGTTTTCCGGACCTGATCTTTCCAGAAGTTTATCCATGTTAAAAACAGCCATTACAAACCCGCACGGACTCGTTTTCTGGTGAGTATCGAAGACCGGCCTATATACGCACATGATATCCTGTGTCCCTCCCTGGAGCATTTGGGTAAACCTATCAATGGCAGTCGGTAGGCCGGTGCGTGCTGCCTCTTCGACAGCCTCTCTGCATAACGGTTCCGAACCGATGTCATACCCCAAGGTCTTTTCGTTATCATCGAGAGGTGCCACCTGTAAAATAGGATAATAAACGTCACGGCCGGCGGCCGGTATCTGCTTGCCATTCAAGTCCCTCTGCCAGATTGCGAAATTTTTAAGACCTGTTGCACGCACATAAGCCTCGAAGCAAGCCCTTTCTTCCGCCGGTACGGCCGGAATCCAGCTCCATGTCTGTACGATCCGGTTCCTTGTCAAATATACTGAATACTTGTGAAACTCTTCGAAAGTAACATTTTCCGATCCTTCATAGAATCTTGCCAGCCCCTCCAGTTCTGTATCGCGGAGAACGTGCAAACGCTCGGCTATTACAGAGGTCTGACTTGTAACCGTTTGTGCGAACATCTCGTTGCGAGCATAACGCTCATTGTGGTGGGCGGCCCAGACGGCGAACAATGTCATTACTAAGCCCCCTGCCGCTAACAGTTCTAGTTCGATATGGCTCATCCAATAAGCTGGCTGGCCTTCCTGTCGGAATCTGCGGCGAAGGAGTATGGTCCCAATCAGTATAATGGCAATTAACAGTAACGTCAGTAAAGCGGGCGGCAGGACTGCATGCACGATCATTGTTTTCCAGCCCCTCGCATCTATGTCTATTCCCAGCACGGCGATCAGTTCATCTCCCTCTCTATCCTTGATCGGGACCAGAGCTGTGATCCACGTGCCCCACTTATCGGGGACCGGGCCTTCGACGAATTCATTCCCGCTGTCAAATACCTGCCGTAACATTGGAGACGCCTCTTTATAGATTTGGCCGGCGGGCGATTCATCTTTGGAGCCGACAGGCTCGTTATCTACAAAGAAGAAAATTTGACCGTCATCCCTGCGCCCCATCAGATAAATAAAGCGATATCTCTTGTCGATCTCCATTATCGAACCCAGCTGTCTCTTGAGTCTCAGATACTCGGGTCTGTTCAGATCCGCTTGAGTACCAGTAAGTGCCAGGACGCGCTGGATGTTGACTGCCTGAGCCACCAGACGTGTCTGTCTGAGGAGATTGTTCCGCATCTCCAGGTCGGTGCGGTGTACTATCCACAGGACAAACAAACCTTCTGTAATAATAGACAGCATCAAAACCATGACAAAGGCGTGCTTTTTCAAACCCGCTAAGAATTTCTTTGCCGTTTTACCCGCCATAGGTGAAACCCCTGGTCCCCAGCTTCAAGTATATGCCCTGGTGTTTAACAAAGAGAACCGCTTGCGAATTTCATGCGTATTTCCTGTACCAGGTTTGTCTGACAAAAGATTGTGAGCTGGTCTTTAGGTAGAATCTCTGTATTTCCATTCGGGATAAGCACGTTGCCGCCGCGCTCAATGGAAATCACAGTGGCACTATGTGGCAATTTGATTTCGGCCAACTTTTTACCTGCGCAGGCGCAACCCGGATTTATTCGGACCTCAATGAATTCAACATTCGAGACCTTTCTAAGCGCCATGCGTTCCCTGGCATGCTGGGCCTGTTGCTTTTTTAACAGCCCCACATCATAGGCCCGCAGGATATCGCTTCGGCTGATAAGTCCAAGTAATTTTTGCTCGGCATGACGCGAGACTACCGGAAGCCTGGCAAGGTCTCTGGGCCCCATCTTTCGTATGGCAGACCATATGGGTTCATCCGGAAAGACCGTAACAGTGTCTAAAGTAGCTACATCACCCACCTTGAGAGAACGAGCCATAACGCCCTTCCGCTCAAGTGCCCGTTCCATGTCCTGCAGAGTGACTATGCCAAAAAGGTCTTCGTCATTTTTCATGACAGGGAATCCATAAAGATGGGTCTCCTGAAAAATGGCAAAGAGTTCCGATACGGACTGGTCCTTGTGAACCGTAATGGGTGCCTGATTCATGACTTCTTCCACCAGGACGCCCTGCATGACATCTAGATCTTTCCCTTGCTCAAAGCGGATTCCCTTCTTGGTCAGCTTTAGGGTATAGATAGAATCGGGATGTAACCATTGTGTGAGACTTGATCCCACAATACTCGCTGTCATAAGGGGCAAAATCAGGTGATAGTCCCCGCTCATCTCAAAGACTATAAGTATGGAGGTAAGCGGGGCCCTGGCTGCTGCAGCAAAGACCGCAGCCATACCTACAAGAGCATAGGCCCCGACTTCCCCTACTATATTCGGGAAAAATGCACCGACGATATATCCATAGGCCCCGCCAAGCACTGCTCCTGTGAACAGGGATGGCGCAAAGATGCCGCCTGAATTGCCGGATCCCAGAGTAAATGAGGTTGCCAGGGGCTTCAGAAAAATCAGTATCACGAGCAGCAAGAATGATGCATTGCCCTGCAGGGCATCATTCATAAAGGGAAAACCTGAACCATAAACATGGGGCAGATTTTCAATCAAAGGCAGCCCGAGGCTGAATTCTTCAGCAGAAGCGTGAAAGACCTGTGATATATAAGGATATGTAAAAGCCAGGATACCTAAAAACAACGCCCCGACAGCCGGTTTGAAAGCCAGGGGAAATTTCCAATGATCAAACAGCTCTTCAAAGGCATCGAGCATTCGAATGAACATTATGCCAACAAGGGCAGCCAGTATACCCAGTACGGCATATAACAGAATTTCCCAAGGTGAGTGCATGACATAGCTGGGCACCTCAAAGGCCGGACGGGCCCCCAGAAAAATCTGGCTGATAATGCTTGAAGAAACGGATGCGATCACTACATTACCAAGCATTGACACCTGGTATTCGCTCATCAACAATTCCGAGGAAAACGCTACACCTGCAATAGGTGCATTGAATGTAGCTGCAATTCCAGCAGCCGCCCCACAGGCTACCATGTTTTTTATCCGCTCATCAGAAAGGCGCAGCCACTGTCCTATAGTGGACCCCAAGGCAGAGCCAACCTGAACGATGGGACCTTCCCTGCCGGCTGAACCGCCTGAGCCGATACAAAGGGCCGAAGCAAAAATCTTTGCTATAGATACCCTCGGTCTTATACGACCGCTGCGCAGGATCAGCGACTTCATGACTTCGGGAACGCCGTGCCCTTTAGCCTCGGTGGCAAAGTAGGCAATGATGGGACCACCGATGAGCGCACCCAGCACTGGAATAAGGATAAGCCACAGACGTCCAAGAGAAGGACCAATGACCATGGACTCGGTGTAGGAAAAATGCTGTATAAAGGCTATAAGACGAATAAAAAAGACGGCAGCAAGCCCGGTACCTGCCCCAACCACAACAGCCATTACCATAAGGACCAGCCCTCCCCTGGGGACCAGTCGATCTAGCAGATTTGCAATACGGCGTCTTGGCATAATGATTAGTCGATCGCTTGACTAAAACTCTCTTTTTGTGATTTCAAGCAAGGGTATGAATATTTTAACTTCTGCCATAAAAAAATATTTATTTCTATTAAGTTCCTCAAAACAACATTTTCCTTTAAAATACGGGGCAATATACTATCTCCCATTGTCCATACAAGTATCATCCTTTTAAAACATGGATATTTATTGGTATGTCCTGTATAAAAATAACTTCGGAGTTTATGCAGGGAATCTCAATGATTTTTAAAACCTGATCCGTTACGGGACTGGAATATTTTTAACCAGACAAGTAAACTATACATAATTCAAGTCTCCAAATCAGATAAAGTTGAAGACTATGTGTTTTTGAAGCTTGGATCCCAGTTAATATTTTGTGAGCGAGGGGGAAATAAATGAATATTTTACTTATAGGTTGCGGTGCTTATATGGACGAAGGATACGCATGTCCTGGTGAATACAAGTGCATCAACGCAGTGGCGGAAAAAAACGGGGAATTTGCTCAATACGAAAATCCGGTCCTGGTCGGTTTTCTGCGTTGCCAGTGTCCGGGCCGGGCCGTAATATCCAATATAGGAGCGGTCAAAAAGAACGTCCATATTGATGCAGTGCATCTAAGTAATTGTATGGTTAAAGCAATACCCATGTGCAAATACCATGACTTTGATCAATTTAAGGAAATAGTTGAGAAAAAATTCGGTGTAAAGTGTGTTCTGGGTACGCACGCCTATGATTAAATAAAGAGGGAATTGCCCCTGACACCGTCATCTTATCAGGTACGAGTATAAAATAAGGTCCAAATGAATGCAAAGATTTACGAATTGTCCGGCCTGCGTAACAAGAGATTTGTCTTCAAGGACAGAGATGACGCCGCAAAGGTGCTTTCAGAAATGCTCAGTCCTTACTACGAAAAGGCGAAAGACACCCTTGTCCTTGCCATACCTTCAGGCGGCGTTCCCATAGGACTCGGGGTGGCAAAAGGCCTTTCACTGCCCGTTGATCTTGTTATTGTCAGAAAGATTCCGGTACCTGAAAACCCCGAAGCAGGTTTTGGTGCGGTGACACTGGATGGGGATGTGTTTCTCAATAACGAGCTTGTAGCATTGCTTCGGCTTTCTCAGAAGGAAATAGAGGATAAAATAACCAAGGTAAAATCAGATCTGCAAGATAGAAATCGTGTATTTCGCCTTGGAAGACCCTTCCCCAATGTAGTTAATAAAACCATATTGATGGCAGATGATGGAATTGCCTCAGGTTACACCATGTTGGCATGCATAGAATCCATGCGTCGGAAAGGGGCAAGCAAGATAGTTGTGGCAATACCAACTGCTCCGGAGCATTCCATTTCACGAATTTCCCCGATTGTTGAAGAGATATTCTGCCCAAACATAAGGACAGGTCAGTATTTTGCAGTAGCTGAGGCATATTCCGAATGGTACGATCTCGACAGATATGAGGTACTTGCCAGATTACAAGAAGCCGGATTTCCAAAAACCTTCAATTCGCGTGCAGATTGACCTGTTCTCAGTTTCCAAACTATGCCGCTGTCCCTGATCATCCCTATATGGACCTGTTGCCTGTAACAATATTTTTTTATTTCTTCATCCTTACTCCGGTCTTCCAGTCAAAACCGGAATCCTTGACGTATATCCAAAAAAATGGTATCCGAGCGGGGTTGAAGTTACGTTTCAGTTCATAAGTTAAGGCTGAATGTCGGGGCGTGGCGCAGTCTGGAAGCGCACCTGAATGGGGTTCAGGGGGCCGGAGGTTCGAATCCTCTCGCCCCGACCAATAAAGTCAGTATGTTACGGCTATTTCGTAATCCTTTTTTTGCGGCTTTTTTATCAGGGTACAAGATGGGGTACAAAATTAAAGGTAATGTCTTGAATCCTTGATCGGCTAGTATTTCAAGAACTGTTCCTATTCGATTCATTGTCAAGCCTCTGGAATTGTTACCAGGGGCTTTTTTTTACATAAAAAGGCAGAGCCATTTCTGACCCTGCCTTTAGTCTCTCGATATATTTTTGAATGTATTATTTCTTAAACTTCTTCCTGAACCCTATGAGACCGATCAGACCTGTACCGACAAGAAGAACGGTGGCTGGTTCGGGCACTGGCTCTCCTGACAATTTGAGACTTCCAGCACCATTTGTTCCAACATTTTGCATTCGCACAAAAGGACTATAATAATCTTCGGTATTTAAGATTGGCGTGTCGTTAAATACCAGAGTTAAAATTGCTGTAGTGTAATAATTAGGCAGGGCAGCTTGGCCTTCTGTTACCATCGGATTGTAGAGCGCCCCAGAAATCCCATGATCTACATGGGGTATATAATCTATCAAAATACCGTGCCACTTATTGTCCTCACTTAATTCCCACTCCTCACTTAAATCTTCGCCATTTCTATCCGTCAATGTCCAAGTGAGTAAATTCAACGTATCTGGATCGAGTTGGAAACCAAACCCTGTAATACCAGGTGCATTTACGCCTGTCCCATCATCAAGGGTCAAAGGAGAAGTGTTATCTAAAGATACTTGAACTGTGTTACTATCAACCACAATATCCATTGTCGCTGACCCAGTTCCACCCGCATCGGAACCCGAAAATGTGAATTGTAAGGCATAAGCACTTGAAGCCAGCACACATGCCATCACCAATCCAAATATAAACAAAGTCACCTTTTTCATTGGCATCTCCTCTCCCTTTATTTCTTGGGTGAGTTATAAAATTCCTTTAACCACTTTGAATACTGAAAATTGTATACAGCAAAAAATATACCATATTTCTAATTAGCTGATTTTAGGTTATTTTTATGTTAGGCCTTCGATATAATAGTAGTAGATGTAAAGAATTCCGACACCTTTTTGAATCACGAAATCGATCTGCATTCAGTTCATAAATCGCTTAACTAGCTATAATTATGGGATAAATACTCACCATTCACAAAAAAAACATGATTTTCACAGGAAAAAATAACCTAAAATGGTGTCGGAATTCTTTACACTTTTTTGGAAATTGGCCGTTATTGGTGCGGTTTAGGGCAGAAAATAGTAAAAGAGGTTTAAATTTTTTACTAATTAAATCAGTAATTTAATCTGATAAGATTATTTACTGTAAAATTTTACGACACCAGAATTTCCCAATATAAGTGTAGAAGTTACTGATTTCACACAAAAAAGGTAGAGCCCGTTTCTGACCCTGCCTTTAGTCTCTTGATATATATTGAATGAAGCGGGTTATCGCATTTTAATGACCGCACCGCAGGAAAAACGATTTCTTATCTGAAGACCCGGCACAATTCCCTATATCTATTCGGCAAACCGGGAAAGGCGGTTTACTGAAAGGGGCAATCGAAGGTGGGATCCACAGCGCAACTGTAAAAGGCCCTGAGAACAGCGATCACCTCAGAAAAATCAGGGACAGTGATCATTATATCACCCTCCGAGCAGTAGTCTCTTTGATAATAAGCTCAGGAATCGTGTCTGGCAGATTTCCTCGAATCGTCTTTATGGGCTATTATCGGGATTTTTCTTGGCAGATGCCTTCATCTATCGGAATCAGAATCTCGTTGCGCCTCAAAAACCATGGCATAAAGGGAGGATTGTATCGAGCCCATATGGGATCACCCACAATAGTAAGGCCCATTCCGTGAATCCAAGACTCCAGTTCCTCCTTGTGTTGCAGATAGCCCTTCTCGCTCCAGAAACCGGAGTAGCGTACCGCCGCCATGTGTCGAGCCGGGACCGAACGCAATGTGACCTTTGGGTCCTCTGGTTCCGGCAGGGTTTCCATTGTATATGAGCCGGGCATCATGAAGCTTACAACCCAGCGTTCCTCCACACGCTGCTGTCCAACGGGAGCAGTCATCTTGATCTTTTCTCCCACTGGCTCCTGGGATACCGGAGCCGTCATCGCCACCTTGCCGCCTGACCGATTGTCGCCGGATATGTAACGAAAAAGCCTTTTGAATCCCTCTTTACCAGCATCCTCCAGGTTTCCTTCCACCACCGTTTCCGCCAGGATGTGGGCATCATAATCACGGATCTCGAATTTGTTGTCTCTTTTTATAACTTCGTATTTAGCCTCTTCGATAGCCATGGCATCTATCACCCCAATTATTATTATGAGTGCTGCTCCAACCATGATTCGTGCAAAATGTTTCATTACTGAGACCTCAGTTGCCTTAAGTGCGTATTTTTGCCCAACGCTGGGGATCTTACACGGCTTTACGCAGTCGCTTGAATCCCGGCCTGTTGGGCAATTAGTATGTCAGATTTTATTGCCTTCGCCTATGCTTGAGAAGTGCTATAGGCGGATCGTTTTATGCTTCACACAGGGGCTTGTGATAGATGCCTTCCTTACTGACTTCTGATATATGAATCGATATTAAATTTTGCCTTGCAACCTTTGTAACTCATATAACGAATTTTTCCAAAGACCTTACGCTCTCCCCAGGCCCTGTCGTGAACCCCGCCGAGACTCCAGGCAATGCCGGTATAGCCATTGGGGTCCCGTCCGTCCAGCTCGTACCGGTCATTAAGATAAACGGCTATTCGCAGCGCTTCTTCCGGGGACTCAGTCCATTCCAGGATTTTCTTCGCCCAATACATTCTCATATAACCATGCATTTTGCCGGTCTTAACCATCTCTCTCTGTGCCGCATTCCATAGATCATCATGAGTCAGGGCCTGTTCAAACTGATCCAATGAATACAGATATTCTCTTGGATCGTGCCGGTGTTCATGCAGGGTCTTCCGCGCCCACTGAGGAAAGCCGTCAAATGAACCATAATGCATGTTGTAAAGGCAGAAATTATCAGAAAGCTCCCGTCGAATGATCAGTTCCTCCATAAAGGCCTGCTTGCCCGTATGATCCAGATTTGAATTCTGCAGCTTCAAAGCAATTCTTTGAGCCGATATTTGACCATAGTGCAGATAAGGTGAGAGATTAGACTGCCCATCCTGGTTGGGATCATTTCTTATTTCAGCATAGTGAGAGAGTTTATTATTTAAAAAGTCTTTTAATACTGTCAGGGCAGCCTCTGATCCCGGCTTGATCCTGCTGACTTCAGAAACCTTTCGGTCCACAGTCAGTCCGGACAAGATCGACCTCCAATCAGTAGCAATGGGACGATCTATCCAGGCAAACTCCTGTTGTCGCAAGGGCGGAAATTCTTCTAAAAATTCTGGTAAGGCCCTGAAAATTTTGGGACGAAAGGTGTAGGCCGCGTATTCTTGTTTGTCCGAAGCCAACCAGCAAGGCACTATATTGTGGGCGTCTACTTCCATTAACGGAATATCAAGGTTTCTCGCCACCCATTCTTTCCATTCTCTTTTCAGACGTAAAGGGTCAAAATCTGTAATCAAACAGCCGACTTCATGTTTTTTGACAAACTCAGGGATTTCATCTTGAGGAGAGCCACTTATCAGATAAAAAGGGATATCCTTCTCTGCTAAATTCTGTTCCACTTCCTGTAATCCATGGATCATGAAAGAGTATTGCCGGAATGTTGCCCCTAAAAATTGCGGGGTCAGGCAAAAGACCACTGCCAGGGGCACCTTATCTCTGTGTGATAATTTCTGAGAAATCAAAAGGGCCCAGTTATCACGAACACGATGATCACGGCTCATCCAGTAGAGAATGGGACCTTTTTTGAGTCTTCCTGCCTTAAAAGTTCTGAGGCGCCTGAGATTCATTGTCTTTGAATAACACTTTATTTTTACATGTATTGTTGTGTGATTAAGGTCCTTTAATTACCGGTTTTGCTACCGCCCTGGCAATGCCCTTCAACATGCCTTTAAAGATCCACTGGTGGATGGGATACAGGCTATACCAGTATAAAATGCCTCCCAGACCCCTGGGTAAAAATTTTGCTGTCTGCCTGAGTTCCACCCTGCCGTCTTCCCTGGGAACAATATGAAATTCCAGCACAGCCTCTCCAGGCAATTTCATTTCGGCCAACAGTACAAGACGATGAGGCGCTTCTAATTTGATAACCCGCCAAAAGTCCAGGGCATCTCCCACACC
>CAZPDU010000287.1:0-2672 GCA_964585405.1 uncultured Thermodesulfobacteriaceae bacterium
GAAGGGATAATCAGTGATTCTCTAGAAGCAGGATTCCTGATAAAGGCTACAACCTGGCGTGAGCGATTATTTTTCAAAAGTGATCCTCTGGAAATAAAATAAATCCCCGCAATAAGGCTAAGAATAATGACAAAAGCTAAAATGCGCCATCTTTTTTTCATTACGCGATTTTCTCATCTTTTATAAGAAGTGAATGGTAATTGTAACAACAGAGACTGAAGAATTCCAATAGTTTTCAATTCTTATATTTCTCCAACTCTTTTCAAACAGGGCGTTAATATTAAAAAAATAAAATAGCAATGAAAATGAAAAAGTAATCAAATGGAGGATACAATGACCTTATATATTAACCCTGTTCGTAGGAATACCCGACGCCGAGCCATGGAAGAAATCATGCGTGATTTGGATGAAGATTATTCTGCAATGATTAGCTTCCCAATTGATATTATGGCAGACAGTGACGGCTATACCATCAAAGCACTGCTTCCTGGCGTCAAACCGGAAGACCTTGACATCCAGATCGTCAACGAAATTGTGACAATTTCCGGCAGCCTGGATGCAGACCGTAAAGAAGGTGAAAATTATTTGTTAGCTGAACGCCCAAGCGGCACCTTCCACCGAGTGCTCACCCTTCACACCCCGTTAGATTCCTCAAAGGTAGAAGCCAGTTTAGAGGATGGTATCTTGACTCTCGAGATTCCCAAAACAGAAGAAGCCAAACCCCGTACAATTAAAGTTACACAAAAGTAAATCAATTTCCAGTAAAAATGACTCTTCTGAAAAAACTCGAACTTTAACAACTTGATATATATTTATCACTCACTCGAAGGTTCATAAATACTCGGATCAAACGGATTAAAAATGAACAAAAAGAAGCTGGTTGAGCACCTTTTTTCTCTATCTCTTTGATTTCTTGATTGTTTTGCTGTGTTTTCAGCGCTTTATACCGTTGAATACGCCGGATATTGCTCATGATGGCCGATCCAATCACTAAACCAGTGACTCTGAACCGCCCCCGGACAGATAATTTGCCAGCTGGGAAAGGATGTTTGACCTGCCGAACAGTAGCCTCCACACCAGCTCGTAAGTTTCGACCGTCTTCCAGGTGAATTTGACTCCGTCTGCGCCGTTGTGCCACATTAGCCTGGGCTTGTGTAAAGCGCAGATGTTTGCGAGGATCTCGCTTCCCTGGCTTTGCCGGACAAGCTTGTGAATATGGACAGGACTGACAGTCATCTACTTCAAAATGAGCCACAAAACTCTTTTTTCGATTGCTGGGGTGGACCTTCACATTTTGTCCCTTCAGACAGGTGATTTGGGTAGGCTTTCCTTCTTCGGTCTGTTTGATTTCAAAATCCGATAAGTGCAGTTTCTCAGCGCTAGGCTTGCGTCCCCGGATGGCCGTCTGGATCTGCTCAACTTGCTTCTCTGCCAGGGTGTCGTCCATCTCTGGACTGCCATACCCCCCATCTGTGTAAAGCATATTCAATTCAGTCCGCTCTTTCAACTCAGGCAAGGCCTCAGCTAGCAACTGGGTATCGTCCACATTGTTAGGGGCTACTTGAACATTGGTAATCAGCTGCAATTCGTTATCAGGATCGCAGGTTTCGGTGATATTGGCAGTGTAGCCTCGATATCCCTGCCCGCGTTTGTTGCGATATGTGGCTTCCAGATCGTCCGGTGATTGCAAACTGCTAGCGCTCAATTGGTCATTAGGCTTACTCTGGACAGCATCTTGTTCTACTTGAAAGTGCTCACGAAATACCCGTTCCAGCACTTGATAGATGGGTTCTGGCTCATAATTGGGTTTCAGTTCAATCAACAGACGCTGCATTAATTCACCGATCTTCTGCAAATGGTCATCTGTCTCTTCACGCTTCATCCGATAGATATATTGACCAGCATGCCCTTTGACGAAAGGTGCAAAAGCTTCAGCATAATGGGCTTGATCTTTCTCAGATAACATCCGCTGGGAACGCTGTATAACCGTCACCAGCAGCTGAATCCGTCCCATTTGCCTGATATTGGAAGCGATTTGGGTACTGTCCATCCGTTGCTGGCCGGTTTTGATCTGAAAAGCTTTGATTTGTTCATCTGTAACTTGTGCAAAGGCTTGATCCAATAAGTTGATCCCTGTCTCCTGCATATAACGGCTCAAGCGCTCTCGAAAGTTGTAAAGCGTACGCAGGTCAAAATGGCCTTCCCCCAATTGCCGATAGCCCACTGCATATCTTACTTGGACGTTGTAGCAATACTGCTCATACAGTTGTTCATCCGTCCAGCCATGGCCTGCTTTCAGAAATTCCAGGCTGACCAGAACATTAACCGGAATATTAGGGCGTGAGGGACAATCTGCATACAAGACTGCAAACGGGGATTCGTCTATGCGGGAGAAAAATTCTTCATAGAAGGTCCCGCTCCATGCCTCCTTGATCCCCTTTTGCAATTTCTCCGGTAATTCGTCTATGTGGCTGATGAGTGGTATTTGGAAATGTGAATTATTCTTCTTATACATACGGTACCTTGTGTGTTATGACCTCGGTTTCCCTTATTATATTAAAGTTTTTGCTTTTTCGCGAGGGTATAATTTGGACTATTATTGTCCAGTCGTTTTTTCAGTGAAGTCAACAATACAATAAATTTTGTTAAATGTCAATATTTTTTGTATTTAA
>CAZPDU010000288.1:0-2244 GCA_964585405.1 uncultured Thermodesulfobacteriaceae bacterium
CCCGTAGGTTAAGCTGCATTTCCCAAGGTGTTGTATCAGCCTGTTCTCCTTTTTCTTTTTAAGCATGGCAATGGTTTTTTTGCGGACTTCTTGCGGACGGAAATTGCAAAAATCCTGACGTGTATCAGGATCACTCCTGAAACCAGCCGCCCAAAATCGTCCCTTCCACCAGCCAACTGCTGTGTAATTAAAGAGAGGTAAAATGGGGATGTCCAAACCCGACCTGTAAAATGCGGCGAGAGCGGTCTGGGTATAAGCAGGGGCCATAAAGGCGGCAACTGCACTGACGTTTCCCTTGGCGTTGACAGGATCTTTATCCAATACCACCATATCATCCTGATCCTGGTCCCAACCCACCGGCAGGCGGTCAGGGAGCACAAAGAGCTCGCTTCCCTCAGGCAGGGGAATAAGATCCTTAAGATCTACCGGATGTAATACACGGCCGCTTCTTCCTGCCATCTTAAGTTCAGGTAAGTCGTAGATCCGCCCCTCAGAATCAGCATAGACGAGAGACGGCATCTTTTCTGGAGGTCTCATGAAAACAGTCTAAAGTAAAACGTCTTTAGTTCGTGCATTTAGGTGTTCTTCATTCATTTGTTTATACTTTTACGCAAGTTGAAACTGGAAATTTGAAATTAGGCAACGCACATAAATACCTGTTTTTTTATCAATTTAAAGGTTCAATTTTCACTGCCAAAACATAAAATCAACAAAATGTATACTACTTCACTTTGACCACTATGACAAAATCTTCTCAAAGGAATTCAAATAGGTTTAAAGGTATCTGTAAAGTTCATTCAGAAAGAGTTCCCTGATTCCACTTTTCTTAGAACAACCCTTTGTGACTCGAGGAGTTTCTGGGGTCTGCCCACTGAGGTCATGAAGTGCAGGATTATCCGGGCGGTCTGATTTCCAAGCCTCAGTTGGTCGCAATGAATCACAGGCTGTTGATCAGCCAATCATTGATGATTGACTCCCGCACCGCTGCACAGAACCAACACGGATGGTCTGCTGCCGGAGCCGATTATGCCTTACCATAATTTATAGGTATGACAGTCATGGATGTAATCGACAAAACCTTTGTGGTCATAATCAGGTTCGGTTAAGATCTTTTCTACTGAGGCTTGTTTATTATTCATGGTTTTTTCGTTTTACGACATACCGGTGATCGTCAATAGTGCACAATAAACGTGCAGAATATTATCAGATATAATAAACGTTGATGACTGATTTCTTCTACCATAATATATTGCGTAGAGTCTAATCCTTTCAGCCCTTCTTTGACACGGGTCACAGCGTGACACATAGATTACACTGTGACAATCAGTAAAATCTGCATCTAACCAGCTGTATTTGCGATTAAACAATGCGTGTCAGTTTAATCCTCTCCGGGTAAATTCCCCGCAGCTTGCTGCGCAGAAGGTGTGGTATATTGTATGGATGAGCGAGTATATACATAAGAGTCATAATGTTTCGGTGTTGCTTTATCATTTAGTGTGTCCGGCAAAGTATCGAAGAGTAGTGTTCAGCGAAGCAGTTGATGAGAGATTGAAAGAGATATGTTTGGAGATCGGGAAGCGATATGAAATCATTTTTCTGGAAATAGGTCCATTTCCACTTCAGAACGGGGCTTTTGCTGCTTGCCCACCTCAGAAAGAGTGCCTTTTTTATTCTTTGCCACCCAATACCTAATGGTTGAAGGGGGAATAGATAATCTCCTTCCTACCTCCGGTAAACTCAAGCCGCTGTCTTTGACCAGATTAACTGCCTCTTCTCTAAGCTCCTTTGTGTATACCGCATTAGGAATCTTTTCCATGATGACACCTCCATTTTTGTATTTTAACTCAACTTTGGTGTCTACTAAAAGCATCTTAGGTCAGAAGTCCACAGGTCGGATAAAGCGGCAGCGAAACCAAACATTCTGACTCAAAAAAACTAACAATGTCCACGCTCGCAGGACTCTCTATGGAGTTACTGAGCATGAATAGCTTGATCCAGGGTGTCAGCAACCCATTTGTTGAGGCTTTTGCCGCTGGTCTCAGCTGCTGTGGCAATCGCGGCATGAATACTGGGCGGAATACGGAGCGTCAACTTGCCGGAGTATGGCTTATTCGGTTTTTCTCCCAGTTCGGCGCAAGTATCAAGATAATGGTCAACAGCTTCTTTAAAAGCTGTTTCCAGCTCATTCACTGTCTCGCCGTGAAAGCTGATAATGTCGCGAATGCCTGCAAGGCGGCCAAAGAA
>CAZPDU010000289.1:0-3680 GCA_964585405.1 uncultured Thermodesulfobacteriaceae bacterium
GGGATTTAGGGGGGACACCTTTATGTTTCAGAAAAACTTGATGAAAAAATTAAAGAGTCACATAATTGTACTCTAATTTTAAACACAGGGTGTCTCATTCTCATTGACAAGTTCCGTTCCGGTCCGCTCGATTTTTTTACTTCGCGTCTTTTCGTTGAACAAAATCTTTAACTTTACAAGAGACTATTTGTTTTTTTACATTATGCGAGGAGTCATTTGAATTATGCCTGTATATTTATTAGGTAGAGATCTATCTTTCCCACCTCCCGAACTTGCCGATAAAAAGGGACTTTTGGCTATTGGAGGGGACTTGAGTATTTATAGGCTGATTTTGGCATATCGCCAAGGGATATTCCCCTGGTACAACCCGGAGGAACCTGTATGTTGGTGGTCTCCGGATCCGCGATTGATTTTAGAGCCAGCGGATCTGCATGTATCTAGACGCACTGAACGAATTATCAGACAGGGAAGCTTTCAAGTTACTTTGGACTGTGCCTTTAAAGAGGTTATAAGGGCCTGTTCGGAGACGAGAGTTGAAAGCGGTGAGGGAAGCTGGATTACACCCGAAATGATTGAGGCGTATACAGAACTGCATTACCTGGGGAGGAGCCATTCCGTAGAAACCTGGCAGGGAGACCGACTTGTCGGTGGACTTTACGGGGTATCAATGGGCAGGGTCTTTTTTGGTGAATCAATGTTTACCAAGGTTTCAGATGCTTCAAAAGTAGCATTTGTAACTCTTATACGCCAACTGTCAGAATGGGCATTTGCCATGATTGATTGTCAGGTCACTACCCGGCATCTCTTGAGTCTTGGTGCAAAGGAAATCCCAAGGTCTTTATTTCTGGAAAAACTCAAGAAGCTGATTAACCTCTCAAGTGGCGCTCCAAGAGGCAAATGGAGCTAATGTTTGCTCAAAAGCAATTATCACTCAAATAGAAATACTAGTTCCCACGGAGGCGAAGAAAAATCTTTTACCAAAGGCATTATAAAGCTTGGCTGCGTTTTCAAGCCCGGTACAATGGGCAGCTCCCAGTCTTTTAATATCAAATTTTTCCAGATTGGATAATGTAATGCCGAACTGCACGGGATCTGCAAGGCCTAGGTGTGTTCCTCCCATCACAGTGTGAATTGGCCGGCCAGGGAGATTCGCTTGTATATATTTCAGAATATTGATGATTCCTGAATGGGCACAGCCAAGTATTACAACAAGACCTTTATTCGTGTCTATTATTAAAGAGAGATCATCTTTCAAGGGATCTTGGACCCAGCCGACGTCAGGATCTCTTAATTGCATATTCGAATCCGGCGGTTCAAAATCAGTCATTCTGGGAACCGTACCCGTAACATATATGCCAGAATGAATCTCCCTAAACTCGGTTAGGTAGACAAATCGAGCTCCTATGGACTCAAGATATTCTTTTTTATATCGAATCCCTATCTCTCTCAGGATATCTCCTTTCTTCCAATATCGAACGAGAAAAATATCGGGATGGGCATAGACAGGCGTGGACCCTGAAAGTCCCAGCACTGATGGGAGTCCGGATGTATGATCATAATGTCCATGGCTCAATACTATAGCATCAATTAATCTCAGATCTTTTTTCAAAATCAAGCTGTTAGACAATACGCCAAGTCCCTGACCCGTATCAAACAACATGGTGTACCCTTCCGCCTCAACATAGCAAGACCAGCCATGTTCTCCAATCAATCCGCATGGACCAAAGACAGTATTTTCGCATATTACAGTTAGTTTCAACTGTGAAATCATGAGAACACCTCCTGTGAGTAATAGCCGGTTAGGAATTTTATTGCGGGAGACTCAATAATCCTTTTTGTGTACTCCGGGCATAGGCTTGAAGTTAAGAGGTTAAAGGCGTCTTTCTTTGAATCTGCTTCTATTATTTTTTGACAGTAACGAAAGTATCAGCTGAAGGCAAGGAGTATATTGTGGTGTGTTTTTCTTGGACAATATCCATTCCATGAGTTAAGTTTTTAGTTCAGATCTTTTACAGTGTAATCAGAACTGAAAAATTGTTTGAACAGATTTATGGAAAAGGGGTGTAAGATATAATGTCACTTACCTGTGATGCCTCAGTATTTATAAAAATCCCGTGTTATTTGACAGGAAAGCTGGTACTTGATACAGACAGAGAAAGGATCAGACAAAAATTGGCCCCGTTCCTTGTGGAAGAGCTTGGATACAGGATATCGGACTTTCAGCTTGACAGGGAAATCCTGATTGAAATCGACCAGCAGAAGGTCCTTTGCTTGGCGGATTTGGTAGTATATATCGATGGTCGATTTCTTATGGTTATTCGATGTGGACCCGGCTCTGTAGTTACCCGGGAATCTGGTACTATCGCAGTTGCAAGGCTTCTAGAGCCTGATTACATAATACCCTGGGCGGTTCAGGCAAGCCTAATTGAGGCCGCCCTGCTGGATGTCAGAAGGAAACAGGCAGTTGCCTATGGATGGGATGCAATACCTTCAAGGTCCAAGCTCCTTGAAATGACCTCATGCTGGCCTCCTCCAAAGCTTCCGGAAAAACGTCTACCGGTTGAACGTCAGATTCTGTACTCTTATGATACACACGGGTGAAAGAACCGATTAAAGACGTCGGGTGACGTCTTGATATGTAAGTAGTTGAAAACTATTAGGATAGAGGTGTACTGGCTACTCGTCCTATTATCAGGCCTCCTTATGAGCGCCTGTTTCCCGCCCTTTTCGTGTTACCCCGCAGTTGTGCTGGCCCTTGTGCCTTTACTGGGAGCCGTGTGGGGCAAAGAATGGCATTTTGCCTGCAGGATGGGTTTTCTGGCTGGTGTTGTCCATTTCGGTACGCTCCTATGGTGGATATCGCCTACCATTTCCAAGTATGGGAATTTGCCAGGTTGGGTTGCCTGGCCTGTGTTTGGTCTGCTTGTATGCTATCTGGCTATTTTCCCTGCCATATGGTCTGGTTTTGTGGGATACTGGACTGCCGGTCGGTCTCACCGCCTTTTATCACTGACGCTCGCAGGGACCTGGACTTTACTGGAGTGGGCCAGAGGTCATGTATTAAGCGGATTCCCATGGGGGTATCTGGCATACACCTTGGAACCTGTACCATCCTTGATTCAGACAGCAGAAATTTGGGGACCTTACGGCCTGACTTTTTTGATTGTTTTGCTGAATGTATTGATTTGGGAATCCTGTAAATGCTTTTTGAATATGGGTACAGAGGATTCAGCCTTTTCCAGGGATAAGATGGTAAGGCTGTCTCAATTGAGCCTGTTTCTTGTCTGCATATTGGGTCTATGGTTTTTCGGCAAATGGCGTATGGAAGAGATTACCTTCAGTGATGATAGGCTTCCTGAACTCAGGGTAGCTGCCATACAGGGCGCAGTTCCCCAAGACAAGAAGTGGAATCCGGCTTTTCAAGATGAGACGCTTTATAATTATGGTAAACTAAGTTTAAAGGCGGCTGAAAGTCTCGATAAATTGAACAGCAAAAATGAAGCTAATAAACCTGACCGGCTTATTGTCTGGCCGGAGACAGCCACACCTTTTTATTTCCAAGTTCCAGGTCCATTAGGTGAAAAGGTTCGGTCCGTGGCAAGGGATCTTGATGTTGCCTTGCTGTTTGGCAGTCCAGCGTACCGTATCAATAGTACAGGTAATGCCGAATACTTGAACAG
>CAZPDU010000290.1:0-5435 GCA_964585405.1 uncultured Thermodesulfobacteriaceae bacterium
GGGTGCGCATGTGCTATCTAAAACGATGGCGCTGGTGCCGCACCAAGGTTTGCGAACTCACAAAGCTTGGTACAAACCTGCGGCTGGCCATCTCCATTGGCCTGAGCCGCAAAGGTCCATATCGACTTGCCAAGACGCTGGCAACCCAGTCGGGGATGACTAACAAATGGCTCAAGGATCAGGGGTTGCTGTCTGTCAAGGAACTGTGGGTAAACATCCATTACCCCGCTACGGCGCGGTAGCTCATGGGAACCGCCTAGTGCGGACCGCCGGGTAGGTCGGCAGCCTCGCGGCTGCTTTCCCCCCTAAGAACCCTGCGTGAGACTTTCACCTCAAAGGGCTCAAGCGTTGATAAGGCACCGTAAAGCACCCGGCAGTATTCGTTTTTGAACGTTTTTCAAAATATTCATCCCAGTGCGGATCATACGGATTCGCGTTGGCTTTTATTTTGATATGGCGACGAATAGGTGTGTCACTCATTTGGAGAAGTTGAAGTTTTCCTCCTTTTTCACAAAACACCCAATTCCTAAAACTCTTCCGCTGAAAATACTTGGATTTTATCCATTTAAGCGGTTTATTGGGGTGTCTCCTTACGGCCCATTGCCAAGTCATCTTCCAGATAGCTGAATCGATCTTGTCATAGATTTCCTGGCTGACAACATGACTGTAAAAATTTGCCCAGCCCCTTATTACTGGATTGAGCATGCCAATTAGATTATCAGTCTTTGCGGACATATTTGCTTTTAGGATATCTTTAATTTTCCTTTTGACCGAGACAATTCCGGCTTTTGACGGTTTAATCAGAAGCTTCTCCTTGTATTTTCTGATGTTGAACCCTAGAAAATCAAAGCCACCGTCAATGTGACTTATCCGGGTCTTTTCTTCTGATAATGACAGACCTCTTTCTTTAAGAAAATGTGATACCAGCGGTTTAACATCGTTGGCAAGCATTTCCTTTGATTCACCGGTTATAATGAAGTCATCAGCATATCTGACAAAGTGCACTTTTTCTGACTTCTTGAACCTCTTGAAAAGAAGCTCCTGAAGCCCATCCAGTGCCATATTTGCCAGGGTTGGAGAGGCAATTCCTCCCTGCGGAGTTCCTTCTTCAGTAGGATTGTAAATCCCCCGTTCAAGATAACCGGATTTCAACCATAGCCTGAGCTTCTTTTTGTGCATTGGGGTACAATCAACCATCCAATCATGATTGATATGGTCAAAGCACCCTTTGATATCTCCTTCTAAGATATATTTTGCGCTGCCTTTACCTCTTAAAGCGTTAAAACAGGCATCAATGGCGTCTTGAACAGATCTCTCTTTTCGAAATCCATATGAATGATTATCCGCCGTACATTCCGATACCGGGTCAAGTCCCAGCAGTTCCAGTGCCTGTTCAGCTCTGTCCTGCATTACCGGAATTCCAAGAGGACGTTTTTTACCATTCTTTTTGGGGATATAAATGCGTTTAAGCGGTTGTGGTTTGTAGTCTGCCAAGTTTAAGCTTTTGGTTTGTCTCCACTTCTTCGCTGGTGTATCAAGCAATTCATTATCAACACCGGCCGTTCTTTTTCCACGATTTTCAGACACTCGCTTAACGGCAATGAGTTTTCCAGCGAATGACCTAGCCATTAGCCTCTGAAGGCTTCGGACTTTTTCTTTGTCCTTGGCTTTTACTGCCTTCACGATACGAGTTTGTAAACGATTTACAATCTGTTCTACTTTCTTCCAGTTAATGGAATCCCATAAATCGGAATTGTTCTTCCGGCCGTCAATGGATATATTCCATTGTCTATCCACGCCTAAAAGATTAAATGTTTGCATACCTTTCCCGTGATTCAACACCAGTCGGAAGTCTGCTCACTTTCGTGCCGGGCAAATTTTGAACCCGTATCCACCCCATTACAGGATGTCATTCGCTTTCTCCGACCTCCTTTACCCACTCATCTATCGGCTTTCCTTACGGATCGCTTTCCATTCAGAACTATGGAGACAATTGGGCTTGCCATGTTCCGCTGATTCTACGCGATGGGTTAGTGTCTGCCTGTTTGCCGGGGGAATCACTAATCGCGTGAAGTGACATGCGAACACTTCAACCATACCCCTTACCATTTTGGTTCAGGCCAGTCAGCACCTTTGGCCTGTACACCTTCACGACATTTATCAGCAGTTCACGTATGCTACACGTACCATCATTCCTAGCTCCCATCCAGATGATGCTTCCAGAGTTGAGTTCCCCTCACGGGGCTCTCTCCCAGCCAAAGGCTGAGGGCTTCATTGTCTCCCGGGCTTCACACAAAGCCGTTACCAGCAATGCATGCCGAGGTAGAAAACTACTGGCGATACAGTAGGCTGAATCAAGTTCAGCTATAAAAACAGCGACTTCAAGTCGCAACGCATGCTAGGTGGTGTGGGGGCCGGGGGAGAAAGACCCCTGGCTACCCGATTCGAAGTGAATCTGTATTTGTTTATTGACCTCGACAGTGGGTAATATTACCGAAATATCTCGAATACTACCAATCCTAATTGTTCGTGGCCCTCCTGGGCCTTCATAACATACCAATCTCCACTCATGCTGGTAAGAAAACCTGTTGAATTTCTTAAATGGACCCAATTTATCCATATGTTGATCATTAACGTATTCTACAAGATCTGCGTTTCCAATAATCTTTTGACTTTTCAAAGTTGATTCAAGTCTGTTCATGAATTCATCTCGGTTTATCAGTATTAATGCATGATCCCCGAATCGATTGTTCTTGTTATCAATTGGGAAAGTGCCTTCAATGTGTGGTCGCAATGCGTACATACAGAAGATATTTATATTTTCAGGTTTTGAGGGATGTATCCTGGCGCAATAATCTGTGCATATTGTGACTTCTTTTCCCTCTGGCATGACCATTGTCACCTTGGGGCCACGTATAACTTGGATAGCACAATCGAAAGGGTCGCCACGAAGTTCTTCATCTTCAATATTCCAGAAATATGGGAGATTGTTCAAGTAAAGAAGACCTTCATCTCTAAACTGCTGAAGATGTTCCAGATCTCCGAATTTAATTAATGTTCCCGGTTGATCCATATGAAACCTTTCCAGTATTTATCACTTCGAACGAAAAGCTCACCCGGAGCAGCCCAGCGGGCTGCGATCGGGTGGAGCGACGGGTTATGCACAATATTTTTTAATGAAAACATATCTCATGATTCGACGTTCTCAATCTTAAAAGAAAAAAGGAAATTCTTTTTGACACCATTAATCTCCAATGGCATAAATACACTGAAAGATCTTCCCTGAAATATTTTAGCTTTCGGTGCTTCTGGAAACAAAGAAATTTCGCGCCAACCACCATACTTACCAGAACTGTAATATACATAATCAATAGGAAAAACTATGTCTTCTAATTTAGCTGTTGGTGGGAGAACTGTCGGAGGTTGTGGTTTAGCTCTGTCCGTATATTTGATGCCAGAATGCATTACCTTATGAGATTCGCCTAGCACATCTACATAAGAGACTTGATTCCAATCAATTATGATTGGATTATCTGTTCTGTTTTGAAGAATGAAACCGAATTGTTTCTTTGTAATGGAAAAATCAATTTTTACAAAGCGATCCTCATAGGAGAGAGTCTTATTTGCTTTCGGTTTTGTTATGACGAAGCTATACGTTGCTGGGTAATCACCGGTTTTAAATCGTAATTCATATCTTGATATAACGGCTCTTGATATAACGGCACCTTTAATTCCTAATAATAATTTGCCATAACCGCTACCTATAGATTTGGTTTCGCCTTTCTTTAAATGATAAAAATCAAATTTGAAGGTATTACCTAAATAACCTTTTATTTTATTTCCAGCTGCATCATACAAATCAATTTCAAATACAACATTGTTCCAATCTTTACTTGTGTCGTTTGTTACGTCGCCCTTGAGCCAATATTTCTCAATCGAGGTGTTTTTGAAAACAAAAGAGCCCTCTTCAACGGTGACAGTTCGATCTTCTTGCGCAATGCAGTATGAATTCATATATGAAGTTAATGACAAAGGTAATAAAAAAATAGCGATTATTAGAACATGTCTCTTTTTCATTTGATCTTTCCTTTATTTTCGAATATTGAAACGGCCATTGCTTTTTTCATTGCATAACATACTCTTCAGCGGTCGCGGCTTTTTGCGATCCGCTGGAAGAGATGGTTAGATCATGATGGCTCTCTCGACGTTCCTTGAACAGCTGCGGAACGAACCCGGAAACCTATTGTTGACTCAATTAATTTGTCTTTAATCTGTTTAATCGGTTCTTTCTTTTGTGCCGGTAGGTCAAGGTAACGTGCAATTCTGAGCAAATCCTCTTTTGTTCTGCACAATTGCTCTAAATATCGCTCTCCTTCGTCTCTAGTACTAAAACCGTGCAGTTTTTCCACAGCGTTTTTCTCAAAACCTTCAGGTAGTTCATCTTTTCGTTTGTCTGCAGGTTCCTTTGCTACATGGGTTATCTTGAATTCCAGTTGTGCCTTGCCTGTGAGCAGAGATTCAAGCTGTGAATCATCTGTTGCTTGCAGCTGTAAAACGACTGCCTTCATAAATGATATGATTAATTCTTTGTGACTTTTACTCATGACAGACACCTCATAGTCCGATTTTGGAAGCGAATTCAGTGACGAACCCTTCAAGCTCGTTTACAACGTCTTTATAAGTTCCAGAGCCATACCTGTTTAAAACAACAGGTACCCCATATTGCGGGGCGTCCGCAAAAATGGTCTTATTCTCCCTAATCCATGCTTCGAATACAGGTACTTTTAAACGTTTAGTCTGAGAAATATATGGGCGCTGAGCCGATATAGGCTGCCCACCATGAATTTGAATCATAGTGAACACAACACCTAGAATTTCAGGTGAAATGGAATCCTCTGGCTCATCATCACCAAGGCTTGCGTATTCGTTGAAGTCCCTTATGAGCTGATTGAGGTTTCTGATCAGGTAGTCGATGCCCAAGGTGGAGAGATAATCCGGCTTGGCAGGGATCAAAATGCTGTCGCTAGCAACAATGGCAGTTTTGGTGGCTATATTGAAATTTGGTGGGCAATCAATCAGAATCAGATCCAGGTTATCAGCTTCGATATTGCATAACCCATCCGCAAGTCTCTTGTGTACCTTCAGAAAGTTCGCTTTCGATTGCTTGAGGGTCGCCCCTCCTAATTCCGTTGCCAATTCAAGGTCCACATTTATCAGGCCAAGATGTGACGCTATCAAGTGCAATTCTCCGTGCCCGGAAAGTTTGTCCTTTACAGTGTCGGGCTCAAAGATGAGTGAATCCAATGAGATTGGTCTCCCTTTTGAAAAAGACTCGAACCACGTCTTGATTGTCTTGTCCTTTGCAAAATCGGCTTGCCAGTCATCAGGTCGAATAAAGGAAAAGGTCAGGCTGGCTTGCGGATCAAGATCAAGTA
>CAZPDU010000291.1:0-7923 GCA_964585405.1 uncultured Thermodesulfobacteriaceae bacterium
AATCTGCCCGGGCTGGACTTTCTGCACTCCCTGCACGATTACCTTCTCTCCGGCCGCCAGTCCTGATTCAACTGCCCATTGGGTATCGATGACCGGTCCGGTAGTGATGCGACGCTGAATCACCCGATGCTCGTTATCCACGACCAGCACATAACGCCCCTCATGGTCTTCCTGGACGGCTGCCTGCGGCACCATCGGAAGTTGCTTGCCCTGACTGTGTCTTATCAGAACAGTTACATACTGTCCCGGCAGCAGCACACCGTCATGGTTGTCAAATAAAGCACGAATCGCAATAGTACCAGTCTTGGTATCCACCGTATTATCCATAAAATCCAGGTATCCGGCGTTTTTAAGGACTTCGCCGCTGGGCAGTTCTATGCGCGGTACCAGGGTATACCTCTTTTTATCCGGCAATGAGTCGTCAATCGCTCTCCTCACCGCCTCCAGATCATTTTCACTAATGGAATAAACCACGCGTATCGGATCCAGCTGGACAATTCGCGCCAGGGGTCCCGAATCAGGTCCGACCAGATTACCCTTGGTAAAAGCAGTAGGGCCTATGCGCCCCTTGATTGGTGCCCTGACTATAGTGTATTCCAGATCGATTTTAGATAGCTCGAGATCGGCCCTGGCTTCCTGCAGCTGAGCCCTTGCATGGAGTTCGTCCGCTACGGCATTGTCGATGTCTAAATCGGACACCAGACCTGAACTCATGGCTCGAAGCCTTTGCAAATACCGCCCGGCCTTAGTGAGTGTCGCCTCGGCTTGGGCCACCTTGGCCTTGTCTACATCAACCTGTGCACGGTAAGGCGCCTGTTCGATAATATAAAGTATATCACCGGCACTAACATCACTTCCCTCCCTGAACTTGACCTGTTCAAGAAAACCATCGACTCGCGCCCTCAGGTCTACGCTCTGTATGGCCTCCACGTGGCCCACATATTCCGCCGGGGGATTAACATCACGTTCAGTGACTGCTGTGACCGTCACCAGCGGCGGCGGTCCGCCGCCCTCATCTGGCTGGGCAGCAACCGCTCTCCAAGACAAAACAGATATTATAAAGCAGGCTGCCAGTATACAGTATACGGTATTGGCGAGTACTTTGAATGGCCTTAAACGTCTATGATTATGCAAGGCAGGCAAGGACATTGGCCTGAATATTGGAAGGAAATAATTAACACTGATTCTGTGATGCATTTTTCTGTTTCTCCGTTTGTTCTTATCATTTGTTTAAGACTCCATTAAGAAACATATCTCTGATAAACGAGACATTAGCTTCGTATGGATGCTGTTGCGGGTCTTCCGTCCAGCAAAAGAGAAATGCATTGGTGAGACCTTCCAGGGCCACAGCCATGTGATAGGGATCCATTTCGCGAAGGACCTTCCGGCGGACACCGTCTTGCAGCACTGAGACCAGTCGCAGAATGAATTTGTCATACAGCCTTTGTATGTCTTGATCAAGCCCCGCCCTGATGTTGAAACTGGCACCGCGAGTTTCTGCGAAATAAAGGCGCAATATTGGCAGGTTATCGGTAAAAAGCCGCGATTTGGCAACGATGTAGCCTTCGATCACCGTCAGGACATCTTTTTCCTCGGAAAGGACACCCATAAGGACATGGTGGTATTCCTCTGCCTTTTCCATCAAAAGGGCCTTATAGAGATCCTCTTTGTTTTTGAAAAACTTGTATAGAGTGCCAATGGCAAACTCGGCCCTTTTCGCGATCTCGTGCATGGATACGTTGTGAAAGCCTTTCTCCGAAAAAAGTTCTAGCGCAGCGGCAAGCATCTGACGACGCTGTCTGAGTTTCTCTCTTTCTCGACGGGAGAGTTTCACTGCCGGCATGGTTCGGGCTCCGCATTTTCAGTTGGTGCCAAATTTCATGAACATGACGTCATATTAAATAAAATGACGCACGATTCATGATTTTAGAATAAGACATTTTGGTGTCAAGCAGAAACTTTAAAAACCCTGATCTGTACGATGAGATGTTTGAATTTAGATGAAGACCTGTATCCATCCTGTCATCCATCAGCACCCGTGCTATTTCATCAGCAACAGACTGAAGGCCATGATCAGCATTCCCGCGACCAACCCCAAAATACTGTCGTGTCCCCTGCCGTAAGCCCTGCTTGTGGGCAAGAGTTGATCCAGGCTTATGTAAACCATGATGCCTGCTATGCCGCCAAAGAGTATTCCCATCACCTGAGATGGAATCAATCCACCTTCGCCGCACAGGAAGAACCTGATAGCCACATAAGCGATTCCAGCCCCAACAGGTTCAGCCAGTCCGCTGATTAGGGAATATGTGAATGCCTTCTTGCGATCTCCGGTGGCATAGAAGATTGGGACTGAAACGCTTATGCCTTCAGGTATATTGTGGAGAGCAATAGCTATGGCAATGGCAACGCCCAGGCTTGGATCCTGAAGGGCGGCTAGAAATGTTGCCAAACCCTCAGGGAAATTGTGGATGCCTATTGCCAGGGCTGTAAACAGGCCCATTCGCATGAGTTTTTCGTGACGGATATCAGGATTATAAATATTTCCCGCCTGTTCTTCTTCATTCTGTGCGACCGTTGCCTCGGAATCCAGAAGGTTAACGCATGGTTTGCGCAGCAGATTTGTCTCTTCTTCCGTACGGGTCTCGTGCGGGTTCTTCGACATGGGGATCAGTTGGTCTATCATGCCAATCAGAAACATACCACCGAAGAAGGCCGCCGCATTAATCCAATGCCCCCAATAATCGCCGTATTGAGCCGTCAGAGCATCAACGCCTTCATAAAAGATCTCTACGAACGATACATAAAGCATTACACCTGCCGAAAAACCCGTTGCCACCGAGAGAAAACGATAATTGGTTCTCTTGGCCGTAAACGCGATGAAACTGCCAATCCCAGTGGCCATTCCGGCAAACACCGTTAACCCCATAGCAATCCAGACTTCATTCATTTGAGATTACTTCCTGCTCCTGCTTAAAGCTTAATAATCTGGGGAAGAGAAAAACGACATTGAAAAAAAATTCTTTGGGAAATTTTTTTCTATAAGTGGAAAAATAATACTCTGATCTAATTCTTTTTGCCAAATAGTGCCTCAAATACGGGAAAAACAATAAAATAAAAGTGAAAAGATGGCATTTCTATTGCAGTTAGTCATTCTAACTCTACACCATTTTGTCAAAAACGGCCCTGGTTATAGTGGCTGTCAAAATGAGGAAAAAAACAAGAAACACATAAAAGCTGAAGTAATAAAACAGTTAAAGCACTATAAAAAAAGAGAATAAAAATTAAGTAGTTATAGGAATATACGGAGCATAAAAGAAAAATGATAGTGAAGACCTTTATTTTGTCATTACTTACCACTTTTTTATTAACAGTTGGCGCATCGGCCGTTCCCATAGTTTGCCCTATATCAGGTAATTCACTTCAAAATTATTCTGATTATACATCATTAATCCCCAATTCTGTTAATTACCACATGATACCAGTGAATTATCTGCTTGTCGGAGAAAAAGCTGATTCAGACTGTTATAATATCGATCAAACGATCGTAACACCAGCCTATGACTATTCAGCATTCTATTCTGAGGACAGAATGTTTGTTTCCTATAATAGAAATCTGGCAAAGGGTCCAGACTGCCGCCTGTTAGCTGGAGATATCATCGAACTTAGTGTAATTCCAACAATTAACAGTCAGTCTCCCTCTACCTCAGAGGCTATAACTATTATGTTTATGGGTCTTGGGCTATTCACTTTGGGGGGATTTGCTCGAAGATTCCAAAAAATAAGGGAAACACATTAAAATTGCAAATCTAAATCATATAATGTAACTGAAGATTCATGTCTTCTCCCCATATCAGATTTAAGGCCTTCAATCCAGGCACAATCACGTGTTGCGACCATTCAGGAAAAGTGGAAAGGTCTATTGCCAGTAAATTTTGACATCATGACTCTCATAGAGTAACTTTCCCGTCCAAATACAATACTTTATCGTCTAATTTTATGAATCGTCCAGAAGGCGATTGCCCATCACGCTTTTCTGCCACTTTTTTAAACTGTCCAAAATGCGATATTCTATAAGTGAATTGACAATGAGGGACACAAAAAATGTGGGTGATCAGAGGAAATCGTCGTAATATAGAGAAAATAATCATCACAGGAAAAGAGAATAGGGGTTCTGTTAGATTGACGGGCTAAAGACATGGGAAAAGACATAACTGAAAATCAGACGTTTCCTAAAATAGGGGAACTCTTGGTCAAAGAGGGAATTGTAAAGGAAAAGGATATTGAAAAGGCCCTTGAAATCCAAAAAAGAGAAATTGAAGAGGCAAACCATTCTCTGGGTACACTCCTTGTTAAAAACGGGCTGATTTCAGAAGACCAACTCCAAAACCTCCTGAATCATCCCTATCTGCGAAAACGCATAGGGAAATTGGCGATCCAGAAGGGATTAGTGGATGAGAGACAGCTGGAGGAGTGTCTCAAAAACAAGAGGCCTGATGAGCTGATCGGCGACGCCCTGATAAGGCAGGGACTTGCCACAGCTAATGATGTAAAGGGTTTACTGATTCAGCAAGTCGGGGGGATGAAACTGGGTCAGCTTGCGCTAAAATCCAATATCATAAGTGAAGAAGATCTAAATAACATGATAAATCGCAAGAGATATCAAAGGACCCTTGGCGAAATATTATGTGATTTGAATATAATTACACCTATAGATCTCAATCGTATTCTGAAAAAGTATAATAAACATCAAAGACTTGGAGATTTTTTAGTAAAACAGGAGATAATTAGCGAGCAACAGCTTAAAGAGGCCCTCTACGAACAGAAACATAGTACTGAGTACTTGGGCAAAATATTGATAGAAAAGAATTTTATTACACATGAACAACTATATGTCACTTTATCCAAACAACACAATATTGAGTTTAAAAAACTGGATGGTTTTAATCTAAGCCAGAGCCAGATCAACACTCTTTCTGCACTTATTGGTAAAAATTATGCGGCAAAAAATCGAATTCTGCCCCTATCATGTGAAAAAAACCGGCTTACAGTGGCGGTATCAGATGTAGACAGCCTTCAGATCGTCCATGACCTAAGTTCCATGTATTCCCTGTACAGGATTGATTGTGTCCTTATAACCCCTGAAAAATTTAAAGCCATCTTCAGGACTCTTTACGGTGAGGCATTCATAGATACCGAAACAGTGGATGAAGCGAAGCAGGTCGAAGAGGTGGAGGATGTCGAAGACCTCGAAGATGTGGTAATCGATCTCGAAAAAACCGATCTCAAGAAGACACGGTCAGACATCTATGGCGTATCAGATATGCAGGTCCAGGAGCTCGTTAATCACATAATCAAGTACGGCCTGATGAAAAATGCCAGTGATATCCACATAGAGCAGGACCGCAGGGACGTCAAGGTCCGATATAGAATTGACGGAGTGCTTCAGACCTTCACACAACCACGTCTTGATACAAAACTAAGGGAATCGATAGGAGAAATCATTTCCAGAATCAAGATAATGTCTAACCTCGACATAGCTGAGAAACGCATACCGCAGGATGGGGCGTTTAGAATAAACTATTCTGACAAGACACAGTCAGGCAAGGTATCTGTTGACTTCAGGGTTGCCGTGTGCCCGGCCATAATTGGAGAAAACATAACCATAAGGATACTCGATCCTCGAAAGGCGAATAAGGGCCTCGATAATCTGGGTCATTCTCAACATGTCCTGAAACCACTTAAGGAGCTCCTCAAGAGCCCTGCAGGAATGATCCTTCTGACAGGCCCTACAGGGAGCGGAAAGACTTCAACCCTTTATGGTGCGCTGCAGTTTGTGTACGATCCAGGGCTCAAAATCATTACCGCGGAAGATCCGATCGAATACAGCATCCCTGGAATTATGCAGACACAAGTCAATACCAAAATTAAGCTTACCTTTTCCAGGCTGCTCCGATCCTTTCTGAGACTTGATCCGGATATAATACTGATCGGCGAAATGCGGGATAGCGAGACGGCAAACATAGGATTTGAAGCTGTACAGACAGGACATCTCCTTTTAAGTACACTCCATACAACTGATTCTACAAATGTTATTTCCAGGCTGCATGGCCTTAACGTTGAACGCAACCAGGTTGCTTCAGGCCTGATGGGAGTGATTGCCCAGAGGCTTGTAAGAAAAATCTGTCCTGCATGCAGTTCAGAATACATCCCCACTGAAAGCGAATGGAGTCTATTGTTTAATAAATATCCTGAAGACCTTACTTTCTACCAGGCGGAAGGTTGTGAACTATGTGATTATACCGGATACAGCGGGCGCATTCTGGTTTCGGAATTTTTTGTAATGAACAAGGACATTGCCCTGGCCCTCATCAGAGGGGCCAAAGAAAACGAAATCAGGAGCATGGCTATAGAGGATGGAATGAAGACAATGCTTGACGATTGCATTCTAAAATTGAATCAAACAACATTATCTGAGATTATAAGGGTCATGCCCCATGAAATGATAAAGGAATTCAAGTCGAGGGATTTTAATACATCGTCTGGAAGGACATTAAAAAGTGTTAACCGCCAGGGCATTTAATACTCGGATTGTGCAGATGGCAAGTGCCGGGCCTGAAATTATGCCTGTTGCCAAATCAACTGCAATAAAATCGACATCTGTCTCTTAAACAACAAAACTCTTAAGATTCCAGAAGAATTTGCTCACTTAATTTTACAGCCCGCTTACGTACCTTGCTGGCTGTCTCTAATCAGCTGCTTTCCTCTTTTTTCCATCTACCATTTATTTTTATGGATAGCAGAACCGGACTTATAAAGTGAAGAATATCTGTAAGCGGTCGGCTTCTTATGCTTGATATCCAATATATTTTTCAATACATTAATATTTATTAGATTGCGGCGTGTCAGTTTGCGCCCGCAAGGCGGGGTCCTCAGTCCCGACCCCATGGCATCCATCATTCATTGATCAAGGTTTTTATTGGGCTTTTCACCTGTACCTAAAGGAGTTGTCAGACATGCAGGCATTAACAACGAAATCGTGGCACAGCCTGGAGCTGGAGGATGTCACGCGGACGCTGGAAACCGATCCTGCCAGAGGCCTGACTGAAGAGGAGGTCTTTTCACGGCGGAAGGCATTTGGTGAAAACACCCTGACTCAAAAATTAGGGCAGGGACCTGTCGTCCGCTTTATGATCCAATTTAATCAGCCCCTGGTGATCATTCTACTCGCGGCGACCCTGGTCACCCTGTTTCTTCAGGAATGGGTGGAGGCCGGGGTCATCTTCGGGGTCATACTCATCAATTCGGTAATCGGCTTCGTTCAGGAATCCAGGGCCCTCAAGGCCATCGATGCCCTGGCCCTGGCCATGGTCAGCAATGCAATGGTTCAAAGGGCCGGCAGACGTCAAAAGGTCCCGGCCCTGGAGCTTGTGCCTGGAGATGTCATCTTTCTGCAATCCGGCGACAAGGTACCGGCTGATGTACGTCTCTTTGAGATTCGGGAACTCCGAATCGATGAAAGTACACTTACCGGGGAGAGCCTTCCAGTGCAAAAGGAGGATGTGAGGCTCCCTGAGAAAACCGTTCTCTCGGACCGCCGGAACATGGCTTACTCTTCCACCTTGGTGACCCATGGGGCATGCAGGGGCCTGGTGATTGCCACCGGCGATTACACCGAAATCGGGCGCATCAACGAGATGATTTCCTCTGCTGAGGTCCTGGCCACCCCACTGACCCGAAAGATCGAACACTTCAGTAAAGTACTTCTCTATGTGATTATTGCCCTGGCGGCGCTCACCTTCCTGATGGGATATGTGCAGGGCCAGGACTGGATCGAAATGTTCATGGCCTCGGTGGCCCTTGCCGTTGGGGCTATACCCGAGGGACTCCCTGCGGCCATGACCATCACACTGGCCATCGGGGTCT
>CAZPDU010000292.1:0-4914 GCA_964585405.1 uncultured Thermodesulfobacteriaceae bacterium
CACTTGACAATGGATAGGACGGCGAAGATATCTGTGAGATCTTCGCGGATGAATAACCATATGAAAATGGTAAGACCCATGAAAGAAAAAAGCAGGGTGATTAAACGACTCTTGGACATCCTTTAAAATTTCGATCCGTTTGCTGAAGATATAAAACAGTTTATCTAGTCTATAACCTTTCTGGGAAAATGTTTCACCATCAATCCTTGACAATTTGGCAGCCATTAGCCATATTCAACAAAATTTGAATACAATATACAGACTATATCTTACCTGCCGTTACCATTGGGCACTTTCCATAGATTTTACAATTTACTGATATGTATTTTCATTACCCCACTCTGTTCAAGATATTACGTCTCTCATTCTCACGGCAACACTTCTCACTGCGACATGCGTGTATTACATTAGTTTTTCTGGTTCCTTTCCTGTGCCTGCGAACATTTGTGTGGTTTATGCGTCTCCTTGACCATATATTTTTCCCTGGTTTTCGAAAACAGACCCTTAAAACACCGGTTTACATCATTGGTAATCCACGTAGCGGGACTACATTCACTCATCGTTTGATGGCATTGGACCAGCAGTTTTCTTATCTGAAGCTATATCATACGATTTTTCCTTCTGTGATTTGTTACAAATTTTTTGAAACAGCAGGTAAGATCGACCGGATATTCGGCAGTCCTGCAGCAAAATTGCTGAACAATATCAGTAAGAAGGGGTTCAAAGGTTGGGAAACCATTCATCAAACCGGGCCTAACAAAGCTGAGTCTGATGAGATGTTTTTTGTTTATGCCATGCTCAGTCCATTGCTTGGCCTCCTGTTTCCTTATTTAAAGAATTTGGAGGAGGCAACTTTTGTTGATCTTCTGCCTTACAAAGACCGGCAAAAACTAATGTCTTACTACAGGGATTGTCTGAAGCGGCACATGTATGCCACCGGACCGGACAAAATACTTCTCCAAAAAGTCGCTCTTATTGCCGGACGTATCCATTCCATTTACGAACTGCTGCCTGATATTCATATTGTACATTTAGTCCGACATCCCTACGAATCCATACCGTCCCTGGTCAGTATGTTTGATGCGACGTGGAAGGCATTAGATCCTGATGTCAGAAAGGACGCCCGGGTCAACCGGGAACTGGCTGATTTGACCTGCAGATATTATTTATATCTATATGAATTTAAAAAAAATCTTCCAGAAAATCAATTTATAGAGGTGTATTACGAAGATTTGATTTCTGATCCCCGAAGTACAATATGCGGGATCTATCGGGCATTTGGCATGGAGTTAAGCAGTGAATATGAGATGGTCCTTGAAAAAGAGACTCTGAAGGCCAGGCAATACAAGAGCAGACACCATTATTCACTTGAGTCGTTCGGTCTTGATAAAGACACAATATACCGAGATCTCAGAACTATTTTTGAGGTCTATGGTTTCAAGCCATAGGCTACATTTTTAGCCATTTTTTCTTTGGATTCCAGAAATTTATTGTGCCAGTTGACGGCATCTCTGATAGTTCTATCCAGCGGGCGTGGCTGATGTCCTAGCGTTTTCCACGTCCAGGTGCTGTCGAATTCCAGCGAACGCTTGCACAACTTAACTCCGGTAATTGAACTTCTCGGTCTCTTGCCCGTCAAGATGCCTAGACAATGTTCTATGTAGCTCCAGGTCAACGCCACAGGATAGGGGATTTTAATTTTGGGGCAGGATATCCCACTTATTTTGCTCAGATGTTGGAAAAACTCGTAGAGGGTCATGTTATGAGCGGCCAGAATATATCTACGCCCCGACTGACCATGTTCTGCAGCAAGGCGGTGTCCTATAGCCACATCCCGAACATCGACGAAATTGAGCATACAATCGAGATAACCCGGGATTTTGCCCTGGAGGAAATCCGATATCATTTGTCCGGGAGGCGTTAAATTTCTGTCTCCCGGACCTATAGGCAGTGTAGGACATACAGCGACAGCCGAAAGACCGTCTTTCGCCGCCCTGAAAACGGCCTGCTCAGCCAGCAGTTTTGAGCGGCAATACGGGCCAATCATGTCTTCAATGCGCGGCTGAATATCTTCAGTGATTGCCTCTTTTCCGGAGGGTGTGGCAAGAATTGACTCTGTACTGGTAAAAATAAGCCGTTTTATACCTGATCGCTTGGCCGTTTCAAGTACGTTAATGGTTCCTTTGTGATTTGTCAGGTCAAAAAATTTGGGATCTCTACTCCAGAGCTGAGGAGTACCACCCAGATGATAGACCGTCCTGCAACCGTCCATGGCCGGGTATAACTGATCAGGATTTAATATGTCACCGCGTACTGTTTCAACATCCTGATACGTTTCTTTTTCAGGAAACGGATTCAGATCATATACCCTTACCCTTTCTCCCTTTTGTAATAGTTCCCTGACTAAATGACTGCCTATAAAACCGCTTCCACCGATTACAAGATTCATTGAATCCTTTTTGTTTCTGAAATTATATTTCACAAGTTCTCTAAGGCGTTATTTAAAGATATTCGTGTTATTCAATTAGTATCTTGCAGACAGGCTCAGCAGAAAGACATTGTAATTACCTGTGTTTCTTTATTAATTCCGCTCTATGCTGGATATAGGCATCTCTGAAAAAGATATATGGGTCAAAGGCATCTCTCTTAAGATTATCATATTCGTCCGGATTAATAGAGACATAATTGACCATATCTGAAGAAAATACAATGAGTTTGTGTTGAAAGTTCATGAAATAGTTCTGAGGCAATGTAAAATACCCGGCAAAGGTCCCTATCCCGTCCCTCGCACTGGATGGGCCAAACAAAGGAAGGACCATATAAAATCCATGGTTTATTCCATAATACCCCAAAGTTTGGCCAAAATCAGCTTTTTTTGCCTCTATGTCCCACCAATCCCTTGCAGGATCGAACAGACCACCTAATCCGATTGTAGTGTTTATAACAAGGCGGGCGATTTCAGTTCCTCCATCCTTAAAGCGCCCCTGCAGCAGGCAGTTGGTGAAGCTAATCGGCGTCTTGCTGTTATTCATTGCACGCCCGAGGGCTATTCTCAGATCCTTGGGGATAACAAATGAAAAGACTTTGGATACAGGTCTTATAAGGTAATAATATAATTTGTCGTTTATCTGAAACATTGCACGGTTAAAGGGTTCTATCGGATCGGCGACAGGCTCGATTTCTTCTTCAAAAAAGAGATCGTTTCCCCAATATTCATCTTCGTCGAATTTTTTCTTGTCTTTATCTTCAATGATTTCAGTACAGGATATTTGAAGTGCTGAGTCGGATTCAAGTGAAGGGATGTGAGTCGGCAATATCTGGTCTGCCCGGACACAGACTGTTTGTATGAGAAATAAGGTGCATGTAGTTAATATACAAATAATTTTCATCCAACCATCCTTTCTGAAGATATCCGCAACTCCGGTTTAATTTATTGACCTGTTCAGTGATTTGGCATGTGAATAGAGTTGGGTCAATTCTTTAAGGAATGGCGGTTTATTATACACTTTTCTATTGGTTTTTAGCTCCTGTCAGTGTGCAGCGCACATAAAGGCAATGCAGTTCCTTTGTCAGAGAGATAAAGCTCGGAATACAAAGATAACAGACAGTCTCACCGACAATTATTCCCAAGGGTTTCATCCTGCGTCTAAACTACTTATTTCGACTCTCTATGATGCTGTTGTTTCTGGAAGATACGCATTTCTGTTAAAAAGTATCCCTGCCTGCCCCTGTATCTCCTTGAAAATTTATATTACCTCAGGTACTCTAATTCCTAAATTCGTGGTACTTATCCTTTCGGTCTGATTTTTTTGCGTATCAAAGCATTTCTGGGAAAAGTGCCTTTTTCTTACTTTTTTGAATCTCGTAGGGTTGTATTCTCCGCCGCTTGAGGCGTAAAATGCCTATGTGATCGAATATATATAAAAGTCAAATGTAACGGTATTGATATATCATTTTGTCTCTGTTTTAATACCCCGTCCACTTGCGACGGGGTAGTTTATTTTTAACAAAATATTTTACACTGCAGATAGTGCATTATGTAGAATTATTCTAAAATTTAAAAGGTCTATATAACTAGATATAACCAGATAGAGTAGGAAATGGAAATCATTCTGGCCAATCCGAGGGGATTTTGTGCGGGTGTGATCCGGGCTATAAAGACAGTCCGCCTCACTCTTGAGAAATACGGCGCGCCTGTTTATGTTCTGCATGAAATTGTTCACAATAAGCACGTGATACAAGAACTTCGAGAACAGGGGGCTGTTTTTGTAGAAAATCTTGCAGATATTCCGACTAGGGCTGTTACCATTTTCAGCGCTCACGGCGTCTCCAGGGCGATAGAAAAACAAGCCACTGAACTTGGACTTAGGACCATAGACGCAACTTGTCCTCTGGTAGCCAGTGTACACAGAATGGTGAGCAAATATCATAAAGAAGGATATAGTGTGGTCATCATAGGCCATCGTGACCATCCTGAAGTGGAGGGAACTGCTGGAAGAATCAACGGGCATGTCCATCTCATATCAACCGTCGAGGAAGTTAGGACTATGGAGGTGAATGATTCCTCACGCATGGCCTATGTCACTCAGACCACCCTAAGCCATGATGATATTGTCGAAGTGCGCAAGGCTTTGGAAAATCGGTTTCCAGATATAAAAGGACCGGCCTCGAACATCTGTTATGCTACTCAAAACCGGCAAAATGCCGTAAAAGAGCTCGCCGGTAAAACGGACGTACTTTTTGTAGTAGGCTCAAAAAACAGCTCCAACTCCAACCGGCTCAAGGAAGTCGGTAGACGCCAGGGAATTGATTGCTACCTGATCGATGATGCCGGTGATATCGATCCAGCCTGGCTTGATGGTATACAACGTGTTGGAGTGACGGCTGGCGCTTCTGCCCCGGAGCGGCTGGTTG
>CAZPDU010000293.1:0-15916 GCA_964585405.1 uncultured Thermodesulfobacteriaceae bacterium
ATATATTTCAGGAACATCCTGCCGAATTTCTGGATTTTCCCAGTGTTGAAACCATAGAAAAACGGGATCTGTCCTTCGCAGTACAGCCGATGGAAAAGGCGTACCGCCCTGGCCAGAAGGCTTGTAGGCCCCCTCCCCACCCCACGGTAGGACGGATATGTCATTGTATCCCCCACTTGGTAAACAAGGAACTTCTGATCATCCATCCAAAAAGGAACTGGATAGGCACTATAGTGGCTGACCAGTTCGTCGCCGCTCCATACTGTTATTATAAAAGGCCCACCGAAGGGATCGTGCAAAAACTTCCACTGCCAGTGCTCCATAGATCTTTGTACCCCGAAGATCTGTTGAAACATCTTCAAGATGGCCTCTTCATCTCCGGGCATATAAGTACGGATAGTAAAGCGGTCAGGTCTCACATCCCAAACTTCATAGCCAAAACACCCCTTACTATACCAGTCGAGCTGCCTCTTCCAACCCTGTGTATAATGCTCTATAAGATCCTTTGCATTGTCTCCGAATGTCCTGATTAGCAACTCTCTCTTATCTTTAAAGAGCCCCAAGATCTCCCGGCAAGTCCTTATCACCTGAGGGCCGATGCGCTTATGACGACGAATGTAAAATCCCGCCTCTCCCAGGCAGCGTTCGATTTCCCCCGCAGAATGAACTGCGGATTTCTCTGAGGTCCGGGGACTGTAGGACACTTCATCACAAAGGACTATTTTCCCTTGAGGTGCGAGGATCTTTTTAGCCTTTTGAAAAACCGGTAGCAGTTGCGGAAAATACTGCAGGGATTCCTGAAAAAGGATCAGGTCATAGAACTGTGGGATGTCTAGAAGCTGGTGGTCCTCCAGGAAGCCGCACGACAAATACCTTGGCCCGGGATAGTGTTGCTCGGCAAAAGTAATCAATTCATGTGATGGGCTGATGGCTGACACCTCATAGCCTCTTGCCCAGAGAGCGCCAGAAGTAGCCCCCAGGCCACAACCCACATCAAGAATGCGTGCCGGCGGCTGAGGAAACAGCTCAAACAAAAGGGCTGTAAGGGCCTGTTGGGCCCTGTGCAAGGAAAGGCTGGGTTCTTCTTTAGGCCAGTAGCCAAAGTGAAGATCATCAGTGCCGGTAAGGATGTGGTAAAAGCCAAAGGGTTGAGGCAGTTCCGGCGTGCTCATCTCTTCTCCCATTGCCAGATCTTCCGTGGGAGCAAGAATTTACGGCTGGACCCCAGGCGCACGAATTGCTTGCCGGCCGGCAAAATCGCCCAGACTTCCCGTGGAAAGACGGCCTTGTCACCTTTACCCAGATATCCCGCTGCAGGAAACATGAAGGGATTCGGACTCCACTCAAGGAGCCAGCCCGAATTCCATTTTTTCGGTACTGAAAACACCGGTGGGGACTGCGGTCTGCCCAAGTCGGTGATCACCGGCACGTTCCGTATTCGACCCGATCCCTGCTTGCGCCTCTTGGCCAGCCTGTATGCCAAATGGCTTCCATAATGCTTCTCCATGAAGAGAATACCGGATCTGGCCATTTCCTCCCGCTTCCATTCCTCTTTGTGTCGTGCACAGCCGCTGAATTGATGTACCGCCACCGCTTCCGGGACCACGAACAGATCAAAGCCGACACGTCTAATCCTTAAAAAAAGGTCAGTGTCTTCATAATATAGAAAAAAACAGGTGTCAAAAAGGCCACCGGCCTTGTTTACTGCAGTGCGGCGTAATAGAACATGACCACCGGAGAGATTTCGTTGCCTCTTGGGCCCTGCCGCCCGCCAAACACTTAGCGATTGATGCCGCCACCACAAGCTGTTCAACCATGCCAGATTGGTTCGAACACGGTCATCTGGGGAGGTCAGCAGATAATGCCACGGACTTGGAGACGGGCTTGGAGGCAGCAGAAATTTACGGCCTTCATCCCAATAAATAAGGGGTCCAGCTGCACCTACCTCGGGATACTTATCCATGAAAGAGCACAAGGCCTCCAAGGCGCCCTTTTCCAAGTAGGCATCCGGATTCAATAGAAGTATCCATTCGCTCTCTGTCTGCTCAAAAACTTGGTTGCAGGCAGCTCCGAAACCGACGTTTTTAGAATTAACGACAACCTTGCAGGTACCGCCAAGTATTTTTTTAAGTAAATCCGCCTCGGTAGCGTCTTCGCTATTATCAACCACCCAGATATCCGGTTTTCTCCGGTCTTCAGATGAAAGCAATGAATTCACCGCCCTGGCGACATAGTGTGCGGAATAAAAATTTACGATAATAGCCGTAACCATGAGCTGTTTATACGGGCCGGGCTATTACCCTGTATCGTATGGTTTCCAAACTTTCCATATCACATCTCTCCTGAAGAATGTGATATGGCACAACCCAATCGGAAGGAACCGGCAGCCTTTCCTCTTCCCATATATACGAATGCCAGCCGTTGTCCTGAAGCCAACGTTGCCAGCTCTTTTTGGTACCGAAGCGAAGATGGGACACACACAAAATGCCGGCCGGGGTTTCATCAAAACGGCCCATAAGAAGATCCTCAACCACTGACCAATGCCCTATATTAGGAACAGATGCCACCAGAAGCCCATCCGGCCGGATTTTACTGCGAAGAATTCCCAGGGTCTCCCACGGATACGGGAGATGTTCCAGAAAATCCGCACATACGATTCGGTCAAAACGCACAGACTCGGCAAAGGGAAGCCCGCTTTGCACATCCGCCTGGACGGCTGCATCCATCCATATGCGGGCCTCTTTCAAGACCGGTAGATGGAAATCCACTCCGACCCACTCTACTTCTGGAAACATTTTCTTGCATACCTTGCCCATAAGGCCTCGCCCGCAACCTAATTCAAGAACTCTGCCCTCCCATTTACACATGGCCAAAAGGTCTTTACGGCTTCCCGCTTCTCTCACATCATTGAAAGCATGAAGCCAGCCTTCACAGAATATACGAACCTCTTCTGCTTTTCGAGCCCAGTATTCCGGAAGTCCCCCAAGGCTTAACTCAGAAGGCAGAGAGGTCAGAAAAGACAGGGGAACCACTGCCACCATGAAACCCTCGGGTTTGAAACAAGGCCTGGTGATCCACCGTTCCTCACCTTTTTTGTTCGATGCCTTTTCAAGTCCATTAAGTGTAAGATAAGGTTGAGGTGCAAGAAATTTGCGCCACGAAGGGTCCTGATTCCCAACTGGTACATTTATGATACCGCCGTTCCCTTCCCTTTCCAGTGCATGTAACCACTGTGTCCAAAGTTCAGGGCCATACCAAAACTCCTGATCAAATATGAGGCCGATATTTTCCGATCCTGTCTTCGCAGCCCAAGCCGCGGCAGGTATTGAAGCAGCTATCTCTCCCGTTTTCCAGGGTGGCATACCCATCTTTTTTGCCAGACGCTCTTCCTGCGAAAAAGTAACGCCGGGCATATCCTGACAAATACACCAGAAAGGAATCTTCATGCGCTTTCGTACTGAAGCAAGAGTTCGGAGGCCCACCATCGTTCAGGATGAAGCATTATCTGATGGTCCAAAAACTTATATAAAGGAGTCATTTCTACGGCAGGATCGGCCGATCTCATATCTCCGGCAAGATAACAGAGAACTCGATATTCGCCCGGTTTGTCATGGAGACAAACAAAGGCACCAAGGACGCTGTCTGTCTTTTTTGCTATTCGCCATGCTCCTGGAGCCATTCGCCTTGTATGGCCCAAGAAAGGAACAATCACCTCTGTTTTTTTCGATGCAGCAGGAACGTCCGCAAGGATGACTACCGCCTCCCCCTTTTCAAGCGCACTATAGAAAAAACGGAGGTCCTTTTCAAAATGAACCACCTTCCCCCCGTTCATAAACTTTTCCATGTTACGATATTTATCGTAATAAAATTTCTGCACGGCAGCATGTACCCTGGGATCCTCAACCACCGAGGAACTTACGGCATTGACGCGAAGCCCGGCCATACCCATGAGAATAATGCCCATAATAAAACTGTCGAAATGACAGGTAAGAAGGACAATGCCCCGCCCATACTTTTGATACTCCAGAAGTTTATCAAGTCCCTCGAAAGTGCTTTGTCTAAAAATAGTCTGTATATATTTCCCTGAAAGAAGACAGGCCTCCCACTCTTCTCTGGAATAATGGATAAAACGATGAAGGGTGGCCACCATGTTACTAAACCTGCCCGAACCCGGCAAAAGCAAACTCATCGCCTGATATGTTCCGCTACGGACGAATCGATGCCCCACGGCCATAGATCGCCAATCATAATCCAAAAAAAAATTGAAAAAACCCCTCGTCTTGGCCAATCCTTCACCGATAAAAAGGGGAGTTTTGGCCATGGCAGGAAGAAGGACTCCGTAATCAAGATTTTGAATCGAATGGCCCAAGATGTCCCAAAAGCGCATCCAAGATCCCCCTCAGAATATAGTAATAGCTCTTCACAGGCTGCTCCCCGTAGCGCAGTATACTTACCATATGTCTTAGCATGCCCCGCAAAAAAAAGATGGATGCGCGCCATCCGCCTAAATGCCAGTGGCCGTTCAGCATATTTCTCGCCATATAGTAATAACGTTCGGAATTATGTTCAACCCAAAGGCCGTGCTCCGTTTGTTTCTGTCTGCGTCCAAGATTGTGTAACAATTCACATTTCCGGTCCCACCAGATTTCCCACCCTTGTCGTCTCAGGCGCATGTGACATTCGTGATCAACGAAATCAATGAAATAGTCTTCCCTGAATCCTTGGACAGATTTCAGGGCCTTAACATTATAAAGTGTGCCTGAAGTCAGACATGAATCGATTTGGACCAATATATCGCCTGAAGTCATGGAGACATCGACCGGTATAAAACCGCGCGAATCCCAGATGTAGGGTAGATGGATGATGTCAGGAAACTTTATACTCTTTACCATGGGACATACGGCACCGACCTTGCGACCCTCTTCCTTAAGGCATAAGCCAGTTTTAAGCAATTGTGCCAGTAATCCTTTTCCGCAGACGCTGTCCTGATCGAGAATGAAGAGCCAGGATACCCCTAAATCAAGCGCCCTCTCCAATCCCAGATTATATGCAGCGGCAACCCCGACATTTCTTGGCATTTCAAGTACACTCAGCAAACCGTTTCTATAGCTTTGAAGCCTATTCACCGTCTCGTCCGAAGAATCATTGTCAATTACAAGTATTCTGGAAACAGGATACCCTGTCTCAAAAAGACACGATTCGATCAATTTCGGGATCGTCTCTTCACCCTGATAGGTCACAACTAGACTCAAGACATCTTTTATGATCGATGACTGTCCGGGTGAATATGTCATCCTATCCGCTCCACCCGAATCCGTATCTATGAAGGACTGAATGTACGGCGAACAGATTTATCAATATCGAGACAAAGAGCAGACCGAAACCCGCTCTGGTCTCAAAGCGAGGGTCCAGATTAAACGGCCTCATCAAGACCGCACCAACGAGGATGGCTGCAACTATGGGATGGAAGTATCGTCCCTGGAGATTTATTGTCAGCGAACCCACGGGCATCCATATGATGTAGGCACTCGCACATATCGCCACAAAGGTCAACACCGCCGCAGACATACAGATCAGCCCATGAATGATGCAGCCCCTATCAGATGTACTTTCCCGTTTTTTTGCAACAATGACGGACGCGCATGCACCCACGGTCCAAAGATAGATAAAGAAAAAGGGGATCGGCAGGTCCAACCAACCGAGAACTCCGACAAATTGATGAAAGAGGCCGCCCCCGTTGGTTGATAAGGTGCGGAAAATAACTTTAATGAACTCAAGCGGGAAATGGACAATAAAGGCAAATTGGGCGGATGGATTCAATACTATGTTGTGATCGGTGCTTATTCTATTTGCTATTTGGAGGGAGGTTTCATAGATCCCGAATTGCGTCAAAAGATAATTCCAGGTGATACTGCCGGCCAATCCGGACACCAGTCCCAACCAAAAGGCATTAACCTTTGGACCTCTTGCCCCACCTCCGGCAGACATCATGAATAAGGCTGGAATCATCAAAAGCGGTATATAGGTAACCTTTGTCATCAGCAAGAAAAAAACTGACGCCATAAAACACACCTGAAGGCATCTGCTGTCGCCCAGCTTCCCTATACCGGCGCAGATAACAACAAAGGCTGAACCGTATACAATGAAATCAGTGCTTACAACGCCTGTCTGAGACAGGGCCATAGGAGTGACCGCCGTCCAGAACAGAGGCCAGGCACCTACAGGCAGCACCCTTGTGGCTATATAGAAAAGGCCCACGAAAAGCAAAACGGAAAGTAACCTACAAAGATAAAATGTTGTGTACAGAATTAATTTTGAATCCCCGAAAGTCATCAAAATCTTTATCACAAGAGCGTGAAAAAGATAGGGGACAGGGGAGTAAAGGGATGAATTGTATGCAAGGTTGGGGATGCGGCTGTCCTGTTGTTCAAGGAGATCATTCATCAAATTGAGCATCGGCAATGATTGTGCGTCATGATGCTCTTCAAGGACTTCCTTAATAAATTGCACGAGTTCTGCCGAATGATCATGCAGGATAAATTGTCCTTCGGCTACGCCGTATGCCCTTGCAAAATGGGCCGCCTCATCAGGGGCCTCAAAGGGTGGAATGGTGAGGGAATACGTAACACCTAATACAAGCAAAATAAAGAGCTGAAATAATATGATTCGATCGCTTTTCCCGTAGTGCTTCATTCCCACATCCTGCTTTAGCAGGATCTTCGACTCCAAATACAGGCGAAATTTTTATGTGCCGGGATGATGAAAGAAATGCGTCATGAGCTTCCAGCATCAATCTGAGGAATTCGCGTTTTTGGAATTCAAAATCCGCCATTTGTGCTCGATCCAGAACACGCCCATCTCCGGTCTTTTACAAAAGATATTTATATACTCTGAAACAAATTCGCTGAAATATTTAAGCGTGAATCGATCAGCTACCACTGCTTTGATCTGGTAAATCCCATGGAGAATAGTAAGTGAAGGGATGGTGAATTCTGTGATTTGTTCGCCCTCGAATAATATGGGATCCAGGCCCGACTCCTTTGTAGTGGTCCCGAAAATAAGTTGACCGTCCGGTCGGACAATCCCTATGCCGAGATGACCCTCAAGAGAAGGGCCGTGACGTTTTGTCTTGATCTGTATTACTACCTCCTGAAACTGCTCGATACGATCCAACATGTTTCCATTTGAATCGAGGACCCGGATGTCTTGAATAATCACTTCCGGAAGCGCAGCCGCCTCCTGTGTGCTAAGCTCGAATCGTTCGGTTTTTGTATCAATTTTCCCTTCCCTGCTATCCAGATAATTCAAATAAGCCCCCACCACATCAGATGTCATACCATAACTCTGTATTACTCCGTCTGTCAGCCAAATGGCCTGACTGCATAACTCATTTATTAAGTACATGCTGTGGCTGCAAAATATAATAGTCTTGCTATTACGAAAGGCCATCATTCTGTCTATGCATTTTTTTTGAAAATGCTGATCTCCGACGCTCAAGGCCTCATCAATTATAAGGATATCAGGATCCACAGTAGTAGCAATAGAAAACGCCAGCCGCACATACATTCCCGTAGAATAGGTCTTGACTGGTTGGTCAATAAATTGCCTCAATTCGGCAAAATCAATGATGTCCTTTTCACGCACGCTGATCTCTTCCCGGCTCAGTCCTAAGAGAGCTGCATTAAGATAGATATTCTGCCGCCCGGTGAATTCCGGATGGAAACCTGCACCAAGTTCCAAAAGGGCCGCCACCCGGCCACGCTTGATTATCTCACCAGCTGTAGGACTCAAGGTCCCTGCCAGAATTTTCAGGAGTGTGCTTTTCCCGGCACCATTGTCTCCAATAATACCCAAGGTCTTTCCAAAGGGAATCGAAAATGAAATATCCTTTAGGGCAAAAAAAGATTTATGGCGAGGACGACGTGTAATTATCTCCTTCAGCCGGTCCACGGGATTATCGTATAATCTATATACCTTGCTTATATTCTGGACTTCTAGCACATACATGTTCAAAGGGTAAACTTATTATGATAAAGTGATAATAAATTGGACCACTCAATAGCTTGTTTTTTTGTTAAAGGCGATGCGCTGCTCCTGAGAAAGTGTGTATTGGTCATCCGCTAGTTCTTTGATAATACGTACGTAGATAAGTAGAGTGGTATCTCGAAAGGTGAAGCACAAACCGCCGGAGAGATATCATGCCAAATCGTCTGCCATATCTGAGCTAAGGAGGCCCAGTGGTGTTGTCCTCCAGACACTGCTGCCAAAATCTTCCTTCCATCTTCATGATGAAAAAAGAGATTTTCTTGTCCATATTGTGTAACTATGGGGTTCCAGGTCAGTATTGACTAGTCTTCTTTGACCCTCTGCGACAAAAGCTAACGCGGAGACGATCCGACAGAAGATCTCCCAACTTCTTTAATTGTACTTTCCTCAGTATGCTTGCAAAAATAACCAAACCTACAGCCATTAGAAGCGCCGCATGAAAGTACATAAACTAGCACAATAGATCCATAACTGCAATAATATAGCCATTTCAATAATATAAGGACTATAAAAGTCCACCATAATTTGAATGTCGCATGATATAAAAAAGGCTCATGGCCACAAAAAAAGAGCTTTGTCCGCAGCAGGATCGGCCCAATGGTCCATGTAGGGATCAACCGTTGACTTCAGGTAATGGCAAGACCCTATTAATAACCTTATTCAGGATCCTGCTTATCCATTACTTCAGCAATTATATATTGCGGACGGCCTTTTATCTCTTCATAAATCCTTGCCAGGTATTCACCTATCAGTCCCAGGCTGATCATCAAGACACTCCCTATTCCGAGTTGTACCAGTATGACTGTCGTAAAGCCTTCTACTGCCTCACCGCTCCATTTCTGCCACAGGGTCTGCAGACCAAGGACAATACTTAAAAGCAAGGTAATTATTCCGCACCATGTAACCAGTTGTAGAGGGAGTGCGGTAAATGAAATAAGCGAATGACGAGCTAGCCTGAGAAGTTTGTTTATGGACCAACGGGAGCTACCGGCCTCAGGAGGCCTTTCCTGCGGAATAAAGGATATGGATGCAGCAGGATAGCCGAGCCACATGGTTAGACCTCGGAAAAACCTGCCATGCTCGGGCAGGGCCAGATATTCTTCCACGGCACTACGGTCAAGCAGTTTGAAATCAGTAGTATGCCAAAGATTCAGGCCGGTTAACTTCCGAAACAGGAAATAAAAGATATGGGCTCCTGCACGTCGGACCATGGATTCATCCTGGCGCATTTTCTTGACCGCATTGACGACCAACGGACCTCCGCTACGCCAGAGAGCTATCATTTTTGGCAAAAGCTCCGGGGGATGTTGGAGGTCTGCATCCATTACTATAGCTGCCGCACCAGATACCGCCCTGAGCCCCGCACTGATGGCAGGTTCTTTGCCGAAATTCCGCGACAGACGGATTGCCATGAGTGTACCGCGAGTTAATTTTGCGTGAGTCAAGACTTCCCATGTGGCATCAGTAGAGCCGTCATCTACAACAATTAACTCATAAGGTTCGCCAATGCCGTCAAGTACCTCATCCAGACGAGATATGAGATTCGGCAAGGAAGCGGCCTCATTGTATGCCGGAATAACAACAGAGATATATTCTGATTTTGAAGCCGGTTGCCTTTTTGTTATGTTCATATTGTAGTCAATCTATATGCCTTAAGACGCTGCATATCATGGTGTATGGAACAGGTATGAGAAGACGCTGAAACAAAGGCGGCGCGTTTCTGATATACAGTTTTTCCAAGATTAGAGACAAAGGGAAGATCTGCGTAAATCCGAAGAAATCCATCTCTTTAAAGCCACTTTCAGTACCTAATTGTCTCAATGTTCTGGTGTTAAAATAGATTATATGTTCTGGGATTTTAAAAGACGGCCATTTTGAACGGAAGAGTCGTCTCCAGAGACCGTCGAGGTCCGGGGTTACCAGTATCACCACCCCCCCGGTCCGCAAGTGATTGCATATTGATGCGAGAAAAGAAATCGGTTCGTAAACATGTTCTATTACATTAATTGCCATGATCACGTCGAAACAGTCCTTTTCATCCAGATTTTCCAGCCCACCTACTATCATTTTGTCTGCAAATTTTAAGGCCTGTTGTGCTATGTCGGCGGAAAATTCAGTACCCACTCTAGGACTAAAATACTCTCTTGCCTCATCCAGAAAAAGGCCCGGTCCACAACCTATCTCCAACAATGCCCCGCCGGTAAGACTTTTTTTGGCAAGGATGCGCAATAAACGCCGAAAACTGAGCCGAAGTCCCGCCTCCTGAAGTCTGTAATCTTCGTAACCATAGCCGCCTGATCCTTCAAAGTATCCAGGATCCTTATAATGTGCCATTATTGCTTCTTCAGTCAACCTTGGTGACAGATATCCTAAAGAACAATTTGTACAACGCACAACCTCAAACGGCTGGAAGCTATATAGCTGGGAGTGCTTTTGTCCTCCACAGAGCGGGCAAGTTGAAACATGCTCCAGGTGTTCCTCAATCCCTGAAAAATTATGCTTGTTATACATTATTATTCAGGTTTGGCTACTAAATGTGATATTGCGGAACATGTGGTCCATCCTTCTTGAGCAACGTAACATATGTAGTTCTTCTTTATTTTTTCAATCGTATCTATCGTACCGGAGATATGACCGGAATAATTCAATCTCGCTGTAAAGCCGGTTTCGGGATCAGCAAGAAGATATCGACCGTGTTCACAGGGTCTCAAGTCCCAATAAATCAATCCATCACTTTGCCAAATCCTGACATTCAAGCTGATATCGGATCGATAAACGTCCATACACTTTTGACATTTCTCCCTAACAATTTCAGGATCCATGCGCACAACTTGTTTTTTGTCATAATCATATTTCCAAAACCTTTGCCAATAGGGAGTCGTCGAATTGGTATAAAGGATATAACATATATCAATAATCGGCCTTGCCATCTCTTCCCGTTGTTCTATATGAGTTCTTAGCCAGGAAAGTCCCTCAAAGTACCATCCAGGTATGGATTCTACAAATAGCGCATCTTGATTGCTAGACACCTCCCACAAGAAAAGACCTTGAGCAGAATACTGATCAGCAATAACGCCAAGCTCATTTTGCGTGTATTGATTGGCTTGGTAAAGGCCAAAGAAAAGTACCAGCACCCCTACCAGACTGACAAGTCGGCCTGTTAATCTTTGACGCCAAAGACGTGACATCCCAATGGAAACTGCTATGAGTAACAGAAAAGTGGGAAGAAATAGATGCCTTCGGCATAAAAAACCCCCGAGGTCTAAAAGAGGTGCGACAGCCAGCATAACGACCAATAAAACAAAGCATTTCAGCTTCCACCTGTCTCTCCTGCCTCCACATATTCCCCACATAGCGAAAGGTACAATTACTACTATCAGCCATGTATTATTTGCCACCAAGAAGTGGCCAATATCGTTTAACAATGCTGAGAAGTCGGTCCTGGACGGGGCAAGATCACCATATCCACCTATCCAGTTGCCTAGCATCCATCTGCGATAAAGGGTGTATGCCCCAGCTATCACTACAAAGGGCAAAAAGTAAAATAGTCGCTTGCTGAAAACCTGAATATATCCGGACCTGTTCCCCCAAAAATCTTCTTCAGGCCAAAACGGCAATAAGAGAACAAGAGGTACATAGATTTCCTTGCACAATGTTGCGATGAGATAGAATAGTGCGCCCCAATATGCCAAAACAGGCCTTTGGTCTCTTAACGCCTTTATATAGAAAATGATGGCCAATAAGGACCATAAAAGCCCTTCTACATAATGTCGCGTCATAAGAAAATACACGTTATTGGCATAACATGGTGAAAAAACAAAAATAAAGCCGGCAGCAAAGGCCCAGTAACGATTCAGCCAAAGTCGCAAGAAATAATATGTAGCTACTATCAGTAATGCACATATAAGCAAGTGGTGAAGACAAAAAATAACAGGTCTGAGACCGAATAGAAAAAGATCCAGGTCATAGAGTGCATCAACCCATGGTGTCAGGTTATAGGGGGAAAGCTCTTGCCATACTGAAGGCACAAGGAAGTATTCCCAGAAATGTTGACTAGCTACATGTTTTAAGATCTGAGTGTCATCACCAATCCACCAAATTGGCAGATTCGGGCCATAGATAAAAAGGGGAACAGCCCCCAAGCATAGACTGATTATTCGATCCGAGACATTACATCTCTTAAGTAAATGGAAAGCCCTTTTCGCCTTTCCTAATTGTTGAGGATTTGTAGACTGATTTGACATTCCGTGTCGTAATTTGATGACAGACAAAATCTATTTATCCTATGCTACACGACACCTGCTTTCAGAGTAAAGCACTAATATCGTTTAGGCCGCTGCTGTTGGAAAGGCCTTAAAGGTCACTATAGGAAGTTCTTTGCCCAGTGAAGCCGTACCGATGTAGCGCCGGCCTTCAGGATGAGTTTATAGTATATCTGGTGGACCTTAATTGTGTCGGCCCCATTGCATGTAATAATTGTGGTATGGAATGTCCGTGGACTGGTAAAGCCTATGACCTATAGTTGCTTACGCCAGTAAACACCCGTCCAGTCAATGTTTACCAGCTCAGCGATAATCTGATGGCCTCGACGGTAGGTATCCACAGCCTGACGACACGCCTCAATGGCACCATAATCATCTACAATCAGATAGCCCCCTACTGACAGCTTGGGATACAAATGCTGCAACGCCAGCCAGGTTGACTCATATAAATCGCCATCCAGTCGCAACAGTGCCAGTTGCTGTACCGGTGCATGTGGTAAAGTGTCGCGAAACCAGCCCTTTATAAATCGTACTTGTTGATCCAGCAGGTCGTAAGCGGCAAAATTAGCCTTAACGGTCTCCAGGCTTACAGCCAGTTCCTGAAAGCGGTGGAGTTCAAGACCCTGATCGGCCGGATAGGCCTTGATATCAGGCGCTGGTAGGCCTTCAAAAGAATCTGCTGCCCATACAATGCGATCATTAACCCCATAGGCTTTGAGCATGGCCCGCATAAAAATAACCGCACCACCCTGCCATACCCCTGTTTCCATAACATCTCCGGGGATCTGCTCTCGCAATATTGAATCCATGCAAAAACGGATATTATTTAAACGTTTACATCCAATCATAGTGTGCGCCACGCGGGGCCAATCGCGACCATTTTCTCGATCCGAACGGCTAATCGTACCGTAAGGCTGAAAATATATGGTGTTGGTCAGACAGCGCTGCATTAAATCAAGATATAGATTACGTAACTGTTCTGTTTGCATAATTGAATTGGGGAAAGAAGTTTCGGAGGTCACAGACTTTAAAACCATTTCAGATTAACGGACATGTTCAAGCGGATGCGATTGCAGCCGGTTTCCCGGCGCAGAAAAGGCGAATCCTGGAAATGTTGGCCATGGTCTTTTCCGGAGAATTAAATTCATTGAGAAATGCATCAACCCGTTTCTGAACATAAGTTGCCGGTAACTCCCTGCTGTTAAGAGATGGTGCAAGAAAATCCCACTGGTCTGCAGGCGGAGGCTGGGCGAGGCCCTGCTCAAGGGCCATTTGGCCCAATTTGGTCTTTGGCAGGGGCTGATAGATAAAAGGCGCCACGGCATCGGGCTGAAGCTTCCGGTTTAAAGATATTGTTTTTTCTATCATCTCGGGCGTTTCATAAGGCAAACCAAACATATTGGAAGTTACAATCATAATATCGTACCTGCGCAGCAGTTCCGCGCCTTTTAGGATGTCAGTATTAGACATATGTCGATCCAGATACTTGGCCCGATACGTTTCGTCCCCGCATTCCAGACCAAAAAAAACCAGTTTCAGACCGCTGTTGACCAGCAAACGGACTATCTCCTCCTTACAACGATCTATACGTAATAAAACAGTATAAGGCAGTCCAATTTCTTCAGAATAGGCATCACAGAATTCATACATCCAGCGATCATGCTTTAGAAACATCTCATCCATAAATTCTATGGAATCAGGTTGATAGCGCTCGACCAAGTATTTAATATCGGCAACGACTTTTGAGGCGGGATAACTCCTCAAAAATCGTTTAGGGCCACCAAATATCTCCATAAAAGACCTGTTATTACAATAGGCGCATTTGTACGGACATCCCCGACTAGTGATGACAGGCAGTGAAAATATGCCCGCAAATGAAAGCATGCCGGTAATCTTCTGGTTAAGGCGTTGATTTCTTTCCTCGTCAAAAATGTCAAAAGATAAATAGGGATAAGCGTCCAGATGCTCATTACACCATGGCACAACGTGATTGTAAGAAGAGCTGTTTTTAAACCGCAATCCTTCGATTTCCGGAATGCTGTCCATTGAATGCTTCTGACAAAACCCAACCAGCTCCTGCAATGGCTTTTCGCCATCGCCGGGACAGACAGCATCAACCCCTGGAAACGCCAAAACGTCGTCGGGGCACAAAATCGCATGACACCCTCCCACAACAATTATACTGGGAAAAACCCTACGCAACCGAGTAATAACTTTCTGAATTTTTATCCAGTTGAATGTCATGATCGAAAAGGCAACCATGTCAGGCTTTTTTTCCATTATCCGCTGCACGGTCTCTTCAAGCGTATCTTTTGGTCTTCCAGCAATTTCGCGGAATATGACCAGACTGACATTAACATGCATAGGTTTAAGCGCGGCTGAAAGCAGGGCTATGCTGAAATTAAACTCATAATCGGTGGTATGATAGCAAAAAACAACATTCATCACGATTCAACCCTGTTTGTGCCACATCTCAAATGTTCCAGCGGTGTTCCATATATAAAATTTTCCGCACCGAACATAGCGCCGAAAGGCATAAGTTGATACACCATATATATGACATTGGCGTAAAAAACCATAGCACATGCCTTATAAATAATAAATACCCTTTTACAGTGGCGAGATGCAAGTTCAGCTAAAGAATTTGCCTATTATAAAAAAATTGACAGTACTGAAAAAGGTGGCTAATAGATGGTGAACAGCGTAAGATATTGTATTTGTTATAAAGCCGGACAATTCTATCTGTTGCCAACAGGCATTTCTTTTTCATCATGGATACAGAATCTGTTGAAATCTCCGTAGTCATGCCCTGCCTTAACGAGGCCGAGACCATTGTGGCCTGCGTCGAGGAGGCGTTTGCATCTCTGCATAAGGAAAATATCGCCGGAGAGGTGGTGGTGGCCGATAACGGCAGTACCGACAATTCGCAGGTCCTTGCAGCTCAGGCCGGTGCCAGGGTTGTAAGGGTAGGACGCAGGGGATATGGTCACGCCCTCAAGGCGGGCATCGAGGCCGCCAGGGGTAAGTATATAATAATGGGAGACGCGGATGGAAGCTATGATTTCGGCGAACTGACGCATTTTATGAATCTGTTGCATAAAGGCTGTGATTTGGTCATGGGGTGCCGTCTGCCCAGGGGCGGCGGTTCTATCGAGCCGGGAGCCATGCCGTGGAAACACCGTTGGATCGGCAACCCAGTGCTTTCCGGGCTGGGCCGATTGTTCTTTAAGGCACCTGTGGATGATTTCCACTGCGGTCTGCGTGCATTCAGGCGGGAGGCCATTCTGTCGCTGGGCCTTTGCGCCGGGGGTATGGAGTTTGCTTCTGAAATGGTCGTCAAGGCCAGACTGGCATCATTAAAGATCGGTCAGGTACCTGTCACACTTCGGATGGACGGACGGTCGAGGCCGTCTCACCTGCGCAGCTGGCGGGATGGCTGGCGACATCTGCGTTTCATGCTGCTCTACAGCCCAAACTGGCTGTTTCTGATCCCCGGCTTCTTATTTGCTATCCTGGGTGGTCTTGGATTTTTTATCCTGCTGCCTGGTCCCCTGAGGGTGGGTGAAGTGACCTTTGACCTTAATAGCCTTCTCGTCTCCAGTGTATCA
>CAZPDU010000294.1:0-10804 GCA_964585405.1 uncultured Thermodesulfobacteriaceae bacterium
GTTTTCAATCTTCTGGATAATGCGGTCAGGCATACAGATCAGGGTGGGCATGTTTTGGTCACCCTTTCCCTGTGCGACGGTCTTGTTGAAATCAGGGTAGCAGATGATGGAGAAGGTATGGAAAAGAAGAAGCTTGATCTGGTCCTTCGGCCTTTTGAAGAGGTGATGGGTGTGAGAGATAGAGAGCTTCGCGGTTTCGGCCTGGGGCTTTCAAATGTCAAGCAGTACGCCGAGTTACACGGTGGTCTGCTAAAAGCGGACAGCACACCGGGAAAAGGAAGCGTCTTCACCATCCAGATTCCCAGATATTACAAAAAAAATCTGCAGAAAAGGGAAGAATCCTCCCATATAAGTCAATAATTCCTTACTTCGTTTATTAAAAACAGAAATTCAAGTTACCCCTTAAACACATTATACCATAGACGAAAAAATCATAATAATTGAAATCAATATATGTATATTATTTCCGTTTCAGCGTTATTAAAAGCCTGATCAGGTATTGCTGACAGCCATCGGTCCAAACACATAAAAGGCGGATTAAGAGAAATTAATTTTGAATTAAGTTAAGAAAACAAATCATTGGCTTTGGCCGGAAAATGAATTTTACGAGAATCTCAGTTCCAGCGTTGGTTTGATAAAAAATATATACTCATAGGCAACGCTTGGAAAAATAGCATGTCTTAATTGGTTATGTCTTGACATATAAGATAGGTTACTTAGTTTTTTCCTAGGAAGGTGCAGTAAGTAAAACGAATATCATCAGTGTAACAGCCATGCGAATTATAAAAAATTATATAAGCCTTATAAGAAGTTGTGGAGCGGAAATTTTAAAATATGGCCTATTTACAGATTCATTTAAATCTTCAGATCGATTTAGATGAAATCGAAAAATGATTTTATCCTCCAATAATTTACTAACTCTATAAATTGCATTTAATCTTAACAGCATCAGTAAAAAGGAGGTAACGGCAGATGGAAAGATTATTTAAAGAGCAAGTCACTGGTGAAATGAAGCAAAGTTGGCGTACTTATCTCGATTCCCTGGAAAATTCTATAGACAGGGTAGATAAAGAGATAAAAGAGGCATCCGAGATGACTCATATCTGCACCGATGAATGGTGTGAAGCCACTGAGCATGTAATTGACCTAGTGGCAAACCAATTGTTTTCTATCAGTGAACCACGTTGGATTGAGGGTGAGGACCAAGACAGCAAAAGGCTTAAAGCCCTTAAAAAAAGAGTATATGATCTTTATGCCAACTACAAGGATGCTTACGCGAAAACCAAGTCATAAAGCCTGACGTACGAGATTCTTCTTAAATACTTGAGCGGCCGAAACCACAGGCCGCTTGTCATCTTTTCTTTTTATTAAGCCCTGGAGCACTATACGAATTAATCTTTATTAATAAACCTGGTCGCAGTTTTTATTCTTATTTACTAAAAGGTTATATTTCCCACATAGTTATGAGGGATTTCCGACTTACAGGTACTTTTAAATATCTTAAAGTTCCTCTGCCTAGTGGCTGGCATAAAATTGCGACCTCATTTTGACACGGCTCAGCCAAATACCTATGTGACAAAATATTGATATTTTGGAATTAATAAAACAGTTAATGAAAAATAAGTTGTTTCCCCTTTTGTGACTTCGCTCTTATACTCACGGTTTTTGTAAAAGGGGGCGATTCTGCAATAATCGAATTGTCTTTTGAAAAGCAATTCTTTAAGTGAGAATCCGCACGAAATTCCTACAAAATTTTTTTATGTTATAGTAACGGTAAATCAGCCCAAGTATAATAATTGACCGATATCTCTTTTTTATTTGACAACCTGTTCCCTCAAGCTCTATAAAAATAATAAATAATAGAAAACAATATGAAAAAAATTCATACTCATTCTATAAGGGTGTAGTGTCTGAAAATTTCACTGTAAACAGCAAGAAGTGATTTCTCCTGTAAGCGGACGCAATACTGGAGTTGCTGATAGTAAAGAAACTATTGTAGTGATAAATAAAAAACACTCTTGATATCCGCCTTTTAATAATTTGAATCCTAAACATAGCACGGATTTACTGATGAAAAAGGAGGATCTGAAATGAAGTCTTGTGTTTTTTTGACCACAATCTTTTTGCTTTTTATAATCGTTTCATCAGCATCAGCGTCCTATCCACTCCCCTGTTCCGTACCCTTACCAAACAGCAAAAATTCTGCAATGTGTGATTGGCGTGTTGAGGGCTCTTACAACCTAAAATACTATTCTAATTTTAATCTAAGGATCGTCAATGAATCAATAACCCGCGCTGTTATCTCTGTGCATGGGCGAAGAGCCAAGAGAGGAGATGATCGTCCATACGATTACTACGAACACATTGTCAATGCCGCTATAAGTCGAGGTCAGGCGAACAATACGCTAGTAATTGCACCCTACTTTTCCAGGAGCAGGACGGATGAATTCAATACCACTTTAAATACATGGCAACGGGTGGATAATCCAAGATGTGGCGGAAATCCTGCTTTATGGGGCATAAGTTCTGATGATCGCTTATGCTGGAGCGCATGGGATGGGAACGACGCCAATGATTACCCCTATGGCGGTAATGCTGATAATGATCCTGATTACGCCTATACAGCCTCCTTTGCCCTTATAGATGACATTATAGATTGGCTGGCGACGAGCGGTAATTTTCCAAATCTAGACGTTATAATAGTCACAGGACAATCAGCAGGAGGCCAATTTACCATAAGATACGCTTTGGCCGGAGCCGCAGAACCTGAGGGAATCACCATACGTTACGTGCCCACAAACCCTGGAAGCGTACCTTATCTAGGTGCTTTTCGTCCGACTCAGGGGGCTAAGGATAAATTCCCCAATATACTGTATCAAGAAGATTGTGATTCAAATGGTATGATTAGCGCCGACGAAGTGAGTGCACCCCCATCACCTTCAGCAGCGGTTGGTACGCTCTTTCCTAATCTGCATGCATGGGCTTTTCAGGAGTGTCTCTTGTCCTTACCAGCTGCTTTCGAGTGGGAAGGGGTCGCCTGTTATGCAGACGGTTCCTATGATATTTGGCCCTGGGGACTGGCAGATGTCGATTCCGCCAATGATTATTTGGCAAGCAATGTGGCATCCGCCTCAGAGGCCCGTTCTAGATACATCAGCAGAAATGTCGTGCTGGTTTACGGTATTGAAGACAACATCTTCGTTGCACCGAATTTCCCCTGTGAAGACGGTTCGGTCTGGCACTGTCCACATGCAACTCAGGGTGATACACGGTTAGAAATAGGTACCTTCTTTTTCAATAACGTTTGTCTTTACGATTGTTCAAAACATGGTTTTGCAACCGTAGCCGCAGATAGGGACGGTGACGGAGATCTAGATCCGATTGGTCACGGAGGATACTGGATATATCGCTCCGAAGCTACTCGAAGCATCTTGTTTGACGATGTAAAACCTCCCAGCATCAAAGGGCAGAAATATGTCATTCCGGCAGTGCCTGATCAGGAGACACTTGTAACATTTGGGCATCTTATTCCAAGCACCTTTTCTGAAGGCAGCTCTTTCATCATTGAACCAGGTGAGGACTATATATATCGGTGTCCTGGACCGAAAGTAAGTAATGCTTTCTATGTAAGACCAGACCATGACTTCACAGGAGAGCTAACAGTTCCAATTCGCGTTGTTTCACCCATACCCAATGCGCCCTTGCACCGTTATTTCACTAGCAACCGTTATTACCTGAGGCTCCAGGTGCCTGGAATTATCCCTGACATAAAAGTAAATGGGGAAAACGGCCCACTAAGCCTTGAGCAGACGGACAGCCTGACTCTTTCATTATCGTTACAAAACAATGGTATTACAGCTAACAGTGACTGGTGGCTGGCAACCGTCACACCGGTCGGCATTGGTTTCTGGACGATATTCTCCGGTTGGACGACTTCGTTAATGCCGGCCTATAGCGGTCCGCTCTTTGCGCTTGATAGGTTCGGCTCACCAGCGATTCCTTTACTCGGTTTTCCAAGCGGACTGTACACGTTCTATTTTGGTATAGATATGAATACGGATGGGAACATTAATTTAGAGAGCCTTTATTTTGATACCGCTGTGGTATATTTAGCAAAATAAAAAACTAAGATTTGTAAATACACCTTTGGTGGAGTTCATCCCGTAGATAAAGATTCGATGACTGGTATTAATCAAGTATCTGTTTTTACTGATGGCGGTCCCAAGGGGGATCGAACCCCTGTTTCCGGCGTGAGAGGCCAGCGTCCTAGACCCCTAGACGATGGGACCGTTATGAAGTGACGGGGAGCAAAATAAAGGTCCAGACCGGTTATGTCAACCCCAAAGTGAACTGTTCAAGGTTCAGAGGTTCTGGATTCTGGAAATAATCCTGATGCCAGTTTTCCCTCACAGACATCTTCTGATACAAATCTGGGCGCCGCGCCTCAAGCAGAAGCCTGGGTATGCCCATAAAATCAGCCCCGCAACAGACATTTCTGCCGGAGGTATCCCTCAGGTTATCCAGCCAGACAGCACCTTCCTCGCAGCGAAGCAAGTGATGATCAAGGATAAGAGTATCCACGTTCGCCGCTAAATGCAGTGCATTAATCCAGGCCTTTTTTCTCAAGTTAGATGAAATAGATCTGAGATAAATGGGTGGACCGGAAGCCAGAACGATGTTGGGCTGCCATTGGATAACCTTTTCTACTGTTGTATCATCCAGGAGTTGGATATCAGAAGCATGCACGAATATAATATCTCCCACATCGATCCTGGTCATCATAACACTGCCAAACCCTCCATTGGCCACACCATGTGGTACCGGCTCAGAAAAGCTCAGGGGACCGTCAGAAAGGCCCTCTGCCACCTTCATGTTAGGGCCGAGTATTTCAGCCAGTTCCAATGCCCTCAGTTGAATTTTGGGCGGCAGGTCCCTGTCGGATTTACTCCAGCAGCGCAGATTCTGGAAATGACCTGGAAGTTGCTGAAATGAAAGCTGAAAAGGATTCGCATGCAGTAGAGGTATATGGTCACCGTGAAAATGGCTGATTACTATATCAGTAGCGGTCTCCAAGGCATTTATGATGTCCTGTCGAACCCTTTGACCCACCGCTATCTGGAAGGGATGGGGAAGCAGGCCGTTACGCTTATATCCCAAGGCAAGGCCGGGATCAATGACAATACTGCGTTTCCCGATCTTTATCAGACAGCAGAGACCGCGAACCCCCATGGACTCCGTACCTATTATTTTAATATTCATGGAATAAATTCATAAACCCTTTTCAATACCGCGCACATGCCTCTTCATCCACCAAAGTAATATAAGTCCTGGTAAGGCCACCAGGGTTGTAAGGAAAAAAAACCAGGGCCACCCAACCCATTCTACTAGAAATCCTGATGGTGGGCCCACAAAGACCCTGCCCATTGAAGCAAGGGCGGATAAAAGTGCGTACTGGGTGGCAGTAAAACGCCGGTTACAAAGGGCCATAAGAAAGGCCACAAAGGCCGCTGTACCCATGCCCCCGGACAGATTTTCAAAACCAACTGCGGCAATCATTGCACCGTAGTTCTTACCGACCCAGGCCAGTACCATAAAAGAAAGATTGGACACTGCCTGCAGCACTCCGAAGAACATAAGCGCGCCGAATAGGCCTATCTTGATCATGAGCCCTCCCCCGAACAGTGCACCTGCAATAGTGGCAACAAGACCAAAACCCTTGTTTATTGTACCTACGTCAGTGGGGCTGAAACCAACTCCACGGATGAGAAAGGCAGTAGTCAAGGTACCGGCAAATGCATCTCCAAGCTTGTAAAATATAATGACTGCTAATATGGAAAATGCTGTCGGCCTTGAGAAAAATTCCTTTACAGGGCCTGAAATCGCCTCAGCCATACTCGAGGGGGGTGAAAGTGAAAGACTTGGTTCCGGGCCGGCAAGGGTCGCAAAAATTCCTAATGACATGACCCCCGCCATTAAAATATAGGTGTTTTGCCAGCCTATGCGATCTGACAGTATGAGGGCCAAGGCCCCGGACACCAGCATGGCAATTCTGTAGCCGGTAACCGAGAGCCCGACTCCCAGTCCTCGCTCCCTCTCCTCCAGCAACTCAGTACGATAGGCATCAATTACGATATCTTGGGATGCAGAACTAAAGACCACCATAATGGCCAGACAGGCCATAAGGAAAGGGGCGCCAGCAGGGGCCGTAAAGGCCATGGCAATGATCCCTGACACCAGAATCCCCTGAGTGATAAGTATCCATCCCCTTCGTCTTCCCATCCAGGGTGGATGAAAGCGATCCATGACGGGTGACCAGAAAAATTTCAACGTGTACGGGATACCCACAAGGCTGAAAAGGCCGATAGTGCGAATGTCCACTCCATCCACGGTAAGCCAGGCCTGTAATGTACCGCTGGTCAAGGCCAGGGGAAGCCCCGAGGCAAACCCCAGTGGCAACATGACTGCCAGCCTTTTGGAGGCCAGGGAAAGGATCAATGATCTGAGACTGGGAATACCCATATTAAGGAGATTTCTTAAAGCCTCTTAATCATGATCCAGCATGGAATCTTAATAGAATGATCTCCAGAAGATGATAGTCAAGGACTCTCTGGTCGTTTTCCCTCAAATCTCGCGCCTAGTGGATTCTCTCATAGGTCCCCACGAGCTCTACCGCAGTAATTATATGCCCTGTCATGCCTTTTTCTATCTCAGGCTTTGTTGGAGTTCCCATTTCAGGGAGTACCTCATCAAGGGCATAAAGTTTATGGAAGTATCGGTGCCTGCCGATCGGAGGGCACGGACCCCCATATCCTTTACGATTCCAGTCATTGAGGCCTTCCAAAGTACCTGAAGGAAGCTCAATAGACTTAACGGCCTGTTGAAGATTGTTTACATCAGGAGGTATATTATAAAGTATCCAGTGTACCCAAGTCATCTTCGGCGCCCTTGGATCCGGCGCGTCTGGATCATATACTATCAAGACCAGGCTCTTCGTCTTTGCAGGCAAGCCTTCCCAGGCAAGCGGCGGTGAGATATCCTGCCCATCGCATGTATATAAACTTGGAATTTCCCCGTTATGTTCAAATGCTGTAGAAGTAAGGATCATAGTTTCCTCCATGCCGCATTTAGTCTCGCTGTATGCACAATCAATGTCTATATTGGAAAAAATAAGTAACAGTAATGGATAATAATATAATAATCTATTCCGCCGTGTCACAATACCTCCAATTAAACGATCTCAAGGGTTCTGTTTATCTTCACAGTGTGTCTCCTGAGCAGTTCAGACAATCTGTTGTCACAACGGCACTGACAAACTCTTTTACCAGATATTAAATTTTAATTTTCCTCGTAACAGAATCTTATTCAGAGGCCGGAAAACAACTATCCTTATTAAAATTAGTATGATCTCAAAAATTAAATTTGTCAAAATCCAGGAAAAATCACGGTAAATATGGGGCGTTTCATAAAAAAACGAAAAAACGGTTTGTGGATTAACGCGCCGACTCTTCGGTCGATTTCTTCCATAGATAAATTCAATAATCTTTTTATTTAATATTAATAATTGCTATTTGATTTATTGAATTTCCTGATGTAAACAAAACCTGTCATTTTTATTTGCAGTCGCGACCCTTAGCACTCATGGACCCTGTATAAATGCACAAGGAACAATCTTTCAGGATAGATAATTTGCAGAAAAAAGAGGTGGTCAGGATAATGTTTTCTAAAAATTACTTTGTAACTCCCTGGGGTATAATAGCTGTTGGTATTGTGATCGGGGTTCTCGCCGCTCTTCTTCAAAAATGGGGCAACCCTGGAAATATGGGGATATGCGTAGCCTGTTTTGAGAGGGACATCGCAGGCGCACTTGGATTGCACCGGGCAGCGGTAGTGCAATATATAAGACCTGAAATTATCGGATTTGTCCTGGGTTCGTTGATTTCATCTCTTTTATTCAAAGAATTCCGTTCCCGGGGGGGCTCATCTCCCATAGTGAGATATATGCTGGGCGTATTTGCCATGATAGGGGCACTGGTCTTTCTGGGATGTCCGTGGCGGGCCATCTTGCGTCTGGCCGGCGGAGACGGAAATGCCATTTTCGGGCTCCTTGGTCTGATAACCGGTATCTGGATAGCCACTTTTTTTATGAGGTCCGGATATGATCTGGGACGCTCTCATAAGACGTATACTTCCGCAGGATGGATCCTTCCAATAACCATGCTGGGGTTCCTTGTACTGTTGCTGCTGTTTCCATATATCCCGGGGCAGGATAGAAGCGGAATACTCTTTTATAGCGTCAAGGGTCCAGGGGCTATGCATGCCCCGCTTTTTGTTTCCATGGCCGTGGGACTGGCCGTAGGTTTTCTGGCGCAAAGGAGCCGTTTTTGCACCATGGGGGCCTTTCGGGACCTTATTCTGTTCAGACAGGTCCATCTATTCTCAGGAGTCATGGCGCTATTGATTGCCGCCTGGATCACCAACTTTGTTGCAGGTCAGTTTCATCCGGGTTTTGAAAATCAGCCAGTGGCTCATACGATGGCCCTCTGGAATTTTGCCGGCATGATGGTAGCCGGCATGGCCTTCGCACTGGCTGGAGGATGTCCAGGGCGGCAACTGTTTATGGCAGGCGAAGGGGATGGGGATGCTGCCGTATTCTGCCTGGGGATGATTACAGGTGCCGGGTTGGCCCACAACTTCGGCCTGGCCAGCTCCCCCAAAGGAATCGGGCCATATGGTATTGCCGCAGTGGTTATAGGTTTTTTGTTCTGCCTGTTTATAGGATTCACCATGAGAAGAAGGCCTGCATAAGGAGAAAATACAGATGGGCAAAATTATTGATGCACGTGGATTTTCATGTCCTCAGCCTGTAATGATGACGGTGGATGCAATCAAAGCGACAGATAACGGGGAAATTATAGTTCTGGTGGATAATGAGGCCGCCAGAGAAAATGTTATCCGGGCCGCTGCAAGCCTGGGATGGCTTGCCACGGATATTCAGTCAGAAAATGATGAGTATAGAATTACCATGGCAAAGGGATAGCCGTGGCCCTTTTGAACCCCTTTTTTAAGCAGAAGGCATCAAAAACCCAAAAACAAAATTGGGATCGGGGTATTCTGATATTTGAAAATACCAGCGAGGTAATAAGAGCCGAGCGCATTCTTAAGAGTCAGAAATGGAAAATCAGGGTCATGGGGCCTCCACCTGAGATTCAGCACGGCTGTGATCTGGTTATTGAGTTTTCTCTGATAGAAGAGTTGAATATACTCAGGACCCTTCAAAAGGCTGAAATATCGCCGTTAGAAGCAGTTCCATCAACCAGTCCACTGCTAAAACCTGTGGACATCTTTCAGATCAAAGACTATGGGGCCCACCTTATGGTTCGGGCTGCAAACATGAAACTCACCGTGGAAAAGGGAACTCTGACTATTGTAAACGTCTCTGGTGGTGGCTGCCCGGACGTCCCTTATCTGGCCAAAGAGCTGGTAGGTAAAACTCTAAATGAGGCACCAGCGCCGCGCGAGATTGGCCACACCCTGTGCGGCTATGCACTTCAGCTCGCCTTTGAGGAGATGAAAAACCGATGCTCGCCGTAGTGGGAACCGTACCTGATCAAGGCTTTCCGCTGGTTGCGGGAATCGTGACTTTAAAAGCGGACCGGATATATATTCAGGGCCACGAGGTCCCTGTGAACCGGGGCACCCCTGCCCTTCTGGCTGCAGCAATCAAGACTGCAGAGACGCTGGGCGGACATGAAACTTTTGGATACCTGGTGGGGGATATCGGCCTGGGAGATGGCAGCAGACGGCTCTATGAATATATTACCAATCACATCAAAGAAAATGATTTCAGCACCATTGCCTTTCACTATGTTCAACCCGATGTAGATTGGCACAACAGGGTCCTGCTTACGGTAAAAGAAATGACTCGCAGGCCGGTCCTCATTGCAGATGCCGGGTTCATGTATGCAGCCAAGATGAGCGGCATGGCCTCGGAGTACGACCTCTTTACACCCGATGTCGGAGAATTGGCCTTTCTGGCGGATGAAGATGCGCCCCACCCGTTTTATACCCGCGGTTTCATCCTCCACGAAGAAAACCGTGTTCCGGATATGATCGCTCGGGCATACAGTCACAAGAATGCCTCTCGCTTTCTCCTGGTCAAAGGGAAAGAGGACTATGTGGCTGATCAGGGAGGGATTCGAGCTACCGTTAAAAAACCGGCAGAGGAGGCACTGGAGGCCATAGGTGGTACCGGAGATATCGTCACTGGTATAGCGTCCGCTCTCATCAGCGCCGACTGGGAAATAGAGAAAGCCGCTGTCTTTTCGGCCCGGGCAAACCGCCTGGCCGGACATTTCTCAAAGCCCACACCTGCTACCCAGGTAATAGATATTATTAACAATATACCCCGGGCTTTGGCGGAGCTACTTTCAGGCGGTAAATGAATAAAGAATCAGATAAATTACATAACCGCGAAATCAGCCCTGAGATGACTGTGTTTGAAATCATTCACTCGCACAGAAAAACAGAGACTGTATTCAGAAAATACAACAAACAGGCCGGAACATGTATCTGTTGCAATGCATTGTTTGAGACTCTAGTTAAAGTGAGTCAAAAATACAATTTAGACATGGAAGAGCTGATTTCGGACCTGGAGGCAGCAATCAATAGAGAAACAATGGATCGTAATTAAATCCAGATTACAGGCAAATCAACAAAATATCAGCCAGATAATTCACGTAATTTGAAAAAGAATGCTCAAGTCCACCGGGGTCAATTATAATACTAAAATCTTCTCTTTTGGCTC
>CAZPDU010000295.1:0-2792 GCA_964585405.1 uncultured Thermodesulfobacteriaceae bacterium
GTAAACATTTTCAAGGAGATTCAGGAGCAGCCAGAAAGACTCTTTGAGATGATACGTTTTAATATTAGAGAGACTGTAGGCCAGTATATGACAGCCATAATGAATGCAGAGCTCTCACACTTTCTGGGCAGAGAGCCTTATGAGAGAAGCCCTAAAGAACCCAATCATCGTAACGGATCCTATAATCGTAATTTTACTCTAAAGGGCATAGGTAATGTAAATATTCATGTACTTCGAGATCGTAAGGGAAAATTCAAAACTCAGGTTATTCCCAGAAGCAAGCAGTATGAAGAAGAGATAGCTCGGGATTTGAGCCTTATGTTTTTGGCAGGTATCAGTACTCGTAGTCTATCCATGATATCCCGCAGACTTATATGCAGAAAGATTTCTCCCACTGAAATCAGCAGTGCCAATACAGAATTATCAGAGGCTGTTGAGAAATGGAGGATGAGAGATTTATCGTCAGAATGCATCAAGTATATGTTTATGAAAAATCATGACGTGAATACCCCGCCATTTATGACGGGGATGAAACGTCATCCTTTAAAAAGAGAGAGAAACAACATACAATATCTGCGTGGTTATAAGACGAACGAGTCATGCAGTATATGATACAAGATATCATTTGGTATGGGCACCTAAATATCGCAAATGGATATTGAAAGAGACGCTTCGTGATTATGTGAAGCAATGTTTTATAGAGAATGCTGAAGTCATAGATTTTGAAATAGAGGCTTTGGAAATAGCAGAGGACCATGTCCATATATTCCTGGGCTTTGCTCCTCGCTATTCGGTTTCTCAGGTTGTTCAGCGATTTAAAGGCATATCTGCAAGAAGGATTTTTCAGGTTTTCCCTGAAGTTAGAAGAGAACTTTGGGGAGGGAAATTTTGGAAAGACGGGTATTTTGTCCGTACAGTTGGAGACAAGGTAACCAAGGATATTATAAAAAAGTATATTGACTATCATAAACATAAGGAAAAAATACCTCAGCAATTAGAGTTATTATAAATGCCCCGCCTTTTAAGGCGGGGATAGTTTACTGCTTTTGTAAAGCTGAATTTCGCCGGTCAGGGTCTTTGAACACTGTACTAAACACAGTTTAATTCATTCACTTATCACAAAATCTATAGAATATATAGACCAGGATGATTCTGTGGAAAAGATTGTTCGGTAAATTCCGAAGATCGATACAAAGCTGTTATTCAGAAGAAGATATAACTATTTACAAGGGGCCTTCATGCAGTCATCGAGCTGTAAAAATCTTTCACCCCAGATCTCGGTTTTACCGGACACATGAGCTTCTCTGTCCTGTTCGTCAATAAAAAAAAGTTTTATTTTTATCGACGTTTCTAATAATGGGTCCCTAAGGTATTCGGCCCATTCGATGATTATTACGTTTTCTCCATCTAGATAGTCTTCAAGACCTGTCTCTGTGATGTCTGCATGCAAACCAAGTCTGTATAAATCAGCATGAATTAAGGGCAGGCGACCGTTCAGATATTCATGGATTATGGCAAAAGAAGGACTTGTCACCTCTTTTTTCTCTATCCCCAGACCGGAGGCTATCGCCTTTGTCAGACTTGTTTTTCCGGCCCCCAAATCCCCTGATAAAAGGAGAAGGCTTCCCGGTTCGAGCACCCTTGACAGGCAATTACCCAAGGCATCAGTGGCCTGTATACCCCTTAGCGTATATCGTAGTATCACAGTATGAGCCTTCGTCTGATAAGTACAATGGCAATCCAGGCACAGAAAACGGATAGAACAGCTATGACAAGCGCATGAATAAACCAATCGGGCCCGATTCTACCATAGCAGAGCATACGGGAGAGGTTGACCGCATGGGTCAGAGGCAGGGCCAGTGATATTTTTTGTACAATAGGGTCCATGGCGCTTATAGAGAAAAAGATACCGGAGAATAGGAACAGTGGTGTTATAAAAAGTGAAGTAAAATAATTGAAGAATTCATAATCACTGGCCAGAGCAGTCATGATCAGGCCAAGAGATGCAAACAAGATCCCTTCTAGAAAGAGCACCGGGATAAGAGCCAATATCCACGGAGAGGGAATCAGGCCGAAAAGAGGGAGGGCAGCAAGCATTATGAGGCCTGAGATGATACCTTTGGTTGCCGCCCAGACAATTTCTCCCAGCGCAAGTTCTTCAACGCTCACAGGGGTCATAAGTATGGCCTCGTAGGTCCTCTGTGTGGTGAGTCTGGTATATGAACCATACATAGTCTCAAAAGAACCGCTGTACATGACTGATGAAGCCACCAGACCGGGACCTATGAATTGCAGATATGTGACACCCTCTATTTGAGGTATTTGTCTCCCGAGGCCAAAACCCAGGGCCAGCAGGAAAAGAAAAGGCTGGCCCAGGTTTCCTATCAGGCTTGACTGAAGATGCTTTCGCCATACCCGGGCATTTCTCAGCCATATTTTATAAAAAAGAAGCCACATCAGTTTTCTCTCAGAGTCCTTCCTGTCAGTTTTAAGAACAAGTCTTCCAGATTTGCCGGCCGTTTGCTGACGTGGTGAAGTGTAATAGCCATGTTATCAAGCTCGGCACACGGTTCACGTACATAAATGAAAAATCTGTCTGCGATTTTCTCGACATTCACTTTGCATGAACGAAGGGCCTCTTTAAGGGCGGTAAGGTTTTTCGGGCTGTCCACTACCTCAAATACCTCCGATCCTATCAGGTCTGCCACCATTTTTTTGGGATCCCCCTGCGCAACTATTTTCCTTTCATCCAGTATTAATACCCTGTTGGCCAAGCGGGATACCTCCTCCAT